>NZ_JAFEVF010000005.1:26449-54091 GCF_048054115.1 Wolbachia endosymbiont of Nasonia vitripennis
TTTTATCTTACTTTGTTTGCTTGTCAGATCAAGTCTAAACTATTACAATTTAATTCAAGAAAAACCACAACAGCATACCACCGATCCTAAAGTTACACCTTTAAATATAGGTGTAGGAGCAAGAGTATAAAAAGGTCTTTGCTTCAACTATAGTTTTTGCTACACTTTAAGTAAATTTGAAGATATTAATGAGTGAAGAAGTAAAACAAATCCTAAGTTATTACGAAAGTGAAAATCCTGGAGTAAAAGCAAATCTTGCTCGTATTCTTATGCATGGAAAACTTAGTGGAATTGGCAAGTTAGTAATTCTTCCTGTAGATCAAGGATTTGAGCATGGGCCAATAAAAAGTTTTGAAGTTAATCCTGATGCTTACGATCCGCATTATCATTTTCAGCTTGCAGTTGATTCGGGAGTAAGCGCATATGCTGCTCCGCTTGGTATGATCGAAGCTGGTGCTTCAACTTATGCTGGAATGCTACCACTTATTTTGAAGCTTAATAGTGCTAACTCCTTGCACTCGAAAAACTTAACTTCTGATCAAGCAATAACTGCTTCTGTAAAAGATGCGCTGCGTTTGGGTTGCGTAGCTGTTGGGTTTACTATATATCCTGGTTCTGCTAAGTGCTTCGATATGATGGAAGAAGCTCGCGAAATTATAGCTGAGGCTAAGTCTTGCGGCCTTGCCGTAGTGCTATGGTCTTATCCACGCGGTGAAGGAATTTCCAAAGAAGGCGAAACAGCAGTTGATGTTATTGCCTATGCTGCGCACATAGCAGCTTTACTTGGCGCTAATATAATCAAAGTAAAACTTCCAATTAACTATTTGGAAAGGGAGAAAATAGAAACAGAAAATATTGAGTCATTATCTAAAAGAATTGAATATGTTAAAAGATCTTGTTTTGCAGGGAAAAGAATAGTAGTTTTTTCTGGTGGCGAGTCGAAATCAGTGAATGACATATGCAATGAAGCGAAAGAAATTAAGCAAGGCGGTGGTAATGGTTCAATTATCGGGCGTAACACTTTTCAAAGAAAAAGAGAGGATGCTTTATCTATGCTAAAAGATATAATGGATATCTATGCATAAAAAACGGCTGGGTGGCAGAATGGCTTATGCGGAGGACTGCAAATCCTTTTATACCGGTTCAATTCCGGTCCCGGCCTCTTACTCCAATTAGATCGTTTTTTCTTCTGAAATTTTAACAAGAAGTGTGGCTTTTAATGAAATATTTAAAAAAATAAGATACTATATTCAAAATATAAGCAGTAAAATGCCAAAGAGATTAACAGAAGTTTTATTATTGATTGGTTTGCCCTTCTTGCTTACCAGTTGCACTTTTCACTATTTATTAAAGAGCTCGTATACTCATCTTGCACCAGAAAAGTACCCTTCATCCAACAAACAGCCGGTTTACGTCGGTACAGCTTACAGTGCACAGACTATATATAATGCGTTATTTAATGACTTTCTGTTAATAGGTAAGTCATCATTCACAGCCAAACATGGGCGTGCTAGTCAATATGTTAATTATGGAAGAGAAGTTGGAGCAGATGTGATAATCGTATCATTTCAAAATATGCAAAAGGATAAAGAGCATTTTAGCATCACAGAAAAACTATTATGGGACACAAGCTTAACAACATTTCATACAAGGACCATTATAAACTTTGATCAGGACGTACTCTTTCTAAAAAAGGTAGGTGATGCAAAAGCTCCATGGGAATATGTCAAAGGAGAGTTCAAGCTTCACGAAAAAGACGATACTGATCCATATCTAGGGAATTGGGTAGGGTATAGAATATGCAAGATTGCAATATCTTCTTCAGAAGATGAATACTTAGGATTTGTAAATGAAGATAATTGTAAAGAAAAATCTGGAATAAATAAGATGCTTGCTTGGAAAAATGGGGATGTAAGGTTGCGGATTAATAAACAATCAAAACAGGGATTTTATTTAAATCGAAATAAGATTCCTATACTAATAAAATCTCAAATTAACAAATTTGGCTACCTCGAATTAGTAGATAAAAATACTGATCAAGTTCTGGTTTCCCTTCAGAAAAATTAGTTTTTACTACTCATAGAAACTATATACTTACTATTTTGATAAACCTCAAGCTTTCTAAGTTATTCTTGTTGCATGGTAAAAAATAAACTAAAAATAAGCAAAGTGTTTTACAAAATGATATTACGTAATTTATTGTTTTTACTGCCGCCTGAAATTGCTCACTCCTTGGTAATAACGGCGTTAAAAAAGATGCCCTGTAGGAAACCTATAGAACTACCTAAGTCTTTAAATGTAAACTTTTTTGGTAATAAAATTAGGAGTCCTGTAGGTCTTGCTGCAGGTTTTGATAAAAATGCGGAAGTTGTAAAGCCGATGCTCTCATTTGGTTTTGGATTTATTGAGGCTGGTACTGTAACTAAACATCCCCAATATGGAAACAAAAAACCGAGAATTTTTCGATTAATTAAAGATGAAGGAATAATTAATAGATTGGGATTTAATAATAAAGGAGTAGACTATTTTCTTAAACAGATAAGTGAAACTAAACTTGGTGATTGTATTTTTGGTATAAATATAGGAAGAAACAGTACATCAAAGGACCAAATCAGCGATTATGTTGACTTAATAAAGATAGTATATGGAAAGAGCAATTATATAGTACTGAACATCTCATCCCCAAACACACCTAACTTGCGCGATTTGCACAATAAACAAGAATTATCCAAATTGTTGAAATCTATCACTCTAACCCGGAAATCAATCGATAGCTCTGAATCCATACCGATAATATTAAAAATTTCTCCAGATATAGATCAGCAAACAAAAGAAAATATCGCTGAGCTTACACTAGAATATAAAATTGACGGCTTAATAGTAAGCAACACTACGATAAGTCGAGATTCTTACTATAATGAGAGTGGTGGGTTGAGCGGCAGACCATTGTTTCAACTTTCAACCGAGTTATTGAGTGATATGTACAAGCTTACTAAGAGCAGGATTCTATTGATAGGATGTGGGGGAGTTTCAAGTGGTATTGACGCATATGAAAAAATAAAGGCAGGAGCCTCTTTAGTACAACTGTACACTGCTCTCGTATATCAGGGGCATCAAGTTGTGAACAAAATCAATCTGGAGCTTGCAGAATTGGTAAAAAGAGATGGATTTAGTAACATTACTGAAGCAGTGGGTTGTATACATTAATTTTGGAAGTTATTGATATTGTTTTAGTAAAGTAGAGCTAACTTTTTAGTGTAAAGGTATGATAGGGAGTGCTTTTCTTTTGAATGATGAACATGAAAGTTTTGAACGATATAATATCTAAAGTTATTAATTATAAATTTACAGATCATGCAATATTAGAAGAGGCATTAACCCATCCAAGCGTAAATAAAAGGAATAGCGAAGACCAGATCGTAAGCTACGAAAGGCTAGAGTTTTTGGGCGATAGTATTTTGAACATGGTTGTATCTGCTATGCTGTTTAAAATGTTTCCTGAAGAAAAAGAAGGAGCATTGGCAAAAAGAAAAACGGATCTAGTTTGTGGCAGTACCATTGCTAATGTTGCTAAAGAAATAGAGTTAGGTAACTTTATCATCATGAATAATAGTGAACGTTGCAACGGAGGGAAATGTAACTTAAAAAATTTAGAAAATTCGCTTGAGGCACTAATAGGTGCAATTTATATTGACGGTGGACTTGAGAGTGTTGAAAAATTTATTATCCGACATTGGGAAAAGCTAGCTAAAGACATCCTCGATCCTCCTCAAGATCCTAAAACTTCACTGCAAGAGTGGACTCAGAAAAACAAATTACCTTTACCAGAGTATGAACTTGTAAAACAAACTGGACCAGCACACAATCCTGAGTTTACTATATCAATTTTCATAGAGAATTATGGCAAAGTTTCTGCATGCGCTTCTAGTAAGAAAATTGCTGAACAAAAAGCTGCTGAGTTGATCCTAGAAAAAATTAAAAAAACGACTTAGTTTAATCAAAATAGCTGTTAGCATAAATTTAAAGTAAGCTAAGCTCTTTAGTTCAGCTTACATATTTTTTTATCTCAGCCAGAATCTTATCAGATTGACTTTCATCTGAATTTAAATCAGCTACAAAGTGTGTGACATATTTTCCTTCAGGGCTAATAAGGTATATCATTGAAGAATGGTTAATTTCCTCTTCTCCATCTACTTTACTTGCATATACTTTATACTTTGCAACTACTTCATCTATTTTTTGTCTTTCACCAGTTAGCATTTGTATTCTATGGTCAAATTGCTGCTGAAATTCTTTAAGCCTTTCTGTGTTATCGCGCTCAGGATCAACTGTGATAAAAAATGTTTGTAGCTTATTGTCAGTTTTCTTATCTAACTTTGCAAGTGTTTCTGAAATTATGCCGAGATTCATAGGGCAAATTCTTTTGCATGAGGAAAATCCGAAAAAAATCATCATATACTTATTTTTAAAATCACTACTGCGTACTGTTTGTCCGTCTTGATTGATCAAAGAAAAATCTCCACCTACCTTAATTTCTGTATTTTGTGAAACAAATATGCCTTGCTTGGTAAAATAACAATAACCTAAGAAGATAGCTGCTACTGTTATTAGCAAACTAGACAATAACCTTATAAACTTTATCATTAAAGCGTTTCCAATAAAGTTAAATCATATATTGATTAGTTGATTGATTCAATATATTCCTTCCAAAGTGGGTTGTTAATTTTATCTAACAATTTCTTATGCTCATCAATTTCTTTAATACTTGGTGAATGTTCTCTGCGAGCTAAATTACGCACTTTATGCTGAATAAACGTAGAGTTATTGTCCTGAGCACATTCATTATTAAATAAAAAGGTTTGCAATCCTCCTGTAAGCTCAACATAGACCTTTGCAAGCAATTGAGCATCAACTAATGCTCCGTGTAACTCTCTACCTTCTAGCGATATATCAAAACGCTTGCATAATGCATTTAAAGAAGCAGGTGATCCTACAAACTTTTTTCTTGCAAGTGGTAATGTATCTAGCACTCTATCTGAGGAAATTAACCCGGCATTCAACTTGTTTAACTCCATATTAAGGAACTTAATATCAAACTCAGCATTATGAATTACCAAGATGTCATTAGATATGAAGTCAAGAAATTCAAGTGCAACATCTGAAAATAGTGGCTTATCTTCCAAAAACTCCTCACTAATACCATGAATCTTAAATGAGTGGTAAGGTATATCTCTCTCTGGATTAAGATATCGATGAAATGTTTTACCTGTTGGAATACGGTTAATTAGTTCTACACATCCTATCTCAATAATTCGATGGCCAGACTCAGTGTCAAGACCTGTAGTTTCAGTATCAAGTACTATTTCTCGTAGCCTACTTTCCATCGGTGTAACTAATCTTACTTGTCATTTGCTGTTAAATTTTTATCGGTACTTGCCTTCTTGTAGTTAATGGAAACAAGCAACCAGGTTGGATCTGATGAATTAATATTTTTTTTGAATTGCCATACATCCTCAACTTTGTTAATAGTAGACATACTACCTGATATGATATCTCCTTCATTATTCTTAACGAAGTTAATTTGCTCTGAAAGGAAATATACTGCAATAAATATTACGTTTTTTACTAGCTTTATTTCTAAGATCTTTTGTGAAACGATAGAAACAATTATAGACTCGTGTATCTCTTTACGATGCTTAATCTTATCCACAAAGCTGTTATACAAATCTTTGTCCAGAAGGGATTTTAATTGAGGTAAATTCCCTTGGTTAAAATATTTAATTATTAATTCAAAAGCTATGCTTGAACCTTCTATAAAATTGGAAATAGAGAACTCTCTGTTTTTTTGTAATATTTGTTTATAAGTAGCTTCTATTGAACTTTTGTCGTTGCTATAAATATAATCTTCGATATTTTCTACCACATCCTCTTTACTTTGACTTGCATCCAATACAACTGTTAGCTTTTTTAGGTTGAGACTGGCTGATCTTCCTAAAGAATTGTATAAGCGTGAAAAAATAAACGCCGCTAGTAAAGCATATATTACAAGCTCTATCATGGTAACTTAACCCCTTGGTATCTAAATATTATTAATTATTGATAAAAATATGTTTTGCATATTAGCCTATAGTTAGGTTTGCTATTCGTTTATAAATGAATATATTATATAAGAAAGTATTAAATATCTCAACTTAATTAAAGGAGAAGTAAGAAATGTTACAACACAAAATGAAAATTCATGGTCAGTATGTCAAAGATCTTTCGTTTGAGAATCCAAATTCGCCATTCCTTCCTTCTAGTAAAGCTCCCGATATTAATGTAAAGGTTAATATTAATTCAGCAAAATTAGAAGGAACGGAAAGCAAAGAAGGAATAAATGAAGAAAAACCTTTTCATGAAATTACTTTGCATATAGAAGTCAAAGCGACGGTAAAAGATGAAGATATAAAAAATGGTATAGCTTTCATTTGTGAGATAAAGTATTGTGGTATTTTTTCAATAGAAAATTTGAAAGAGTTGAGTGAAGAGGAAGTAAGACAAGCTTTGTTTATTGGCGGGCCTACTTTTCTTTTTCCTTTTGCAAGAGAAGTAATTGCAAGAACTACAAGTAGTGGTGGGTTTCCTCCACTTATGCTAGATCCTATAGATTTTGAAACTATGTATCAGCAGCAAAGTCAACAACAAAAAAGTAGCGCTAGTAATTCCAATTTTAACTAATACAGGATGAACAATTCTTTAAATGCAAAGACGACTTTAAATATTGATGGAAGGTTATATAACTACTTTAACCTAAGTAACGCTGGTAAATTCTTAGGAGTAAATTTAACCAAATTGCCTTGTTCACTCAAGGTATTGCTTGAAAATTTATTGCGCAACGAAGATGGAGTAAGCGTTAAATTAGATGACATAAAGATATTAGCAAATTGCGTCAAGAAACACATTAATCACGAAATTAGCTACAAGCCAGCAAGGGTTTTGATGCAGGATTTCACAGGAGTTCCTGCTGTCGTTGACTTAGCTTCAATGCGTAATTATGTGAAGAAAAACGGAGGTAACCCAAGCAAAATAAATCCATCTGTAACTGTTGATCTTGTGATCGATCACTCTGTTCAAGTAGATAGTTATGGAAGCACTTCCGCATTCAGTAAAAATGTTGAGCTAGAAGTAAAAAGAAATTTGGAGAGATATCAATTTTTAAAGTGGGGAGAGTCGTCCTTCACAAATTTTAGAGTAGTACCACCAGGTACTGGAATTTGCCATCAAGTAAACCTTGAGTATTTAGCGCAAGTTGTGTGTAATAATGATGGGGTCATATATCCTGACACTTTAGTTGGTACTGACAGTCACACTACAATGATTAACGGGTTATCAGTCCTTGGTTGGGGTGTTGGAGGCATAGAAGCTGAGTCTGTGATGCTTGGTCAACCAATTAGTATGGTGATTCCAGAAGTAGTTGGATTTAAATTAATTGGCAGACTACCGGAAGGAGTAACTGCGACTGATTTAGTGCTGACGGTTACCAGTATCCTAAGAACAAAAGGTGTTGTTGGTAAATTTGTAGAATTTTATGGTGATGGTTTAGATTATTTATCTCTAGCAGACAGGGCCACTATAGCTAACATGGCCCCAGAGTATGGTGCAACTTGTGGGTTTTTTCCAATTGATCAGAAAACACTCGATTATTTACATTTAACAGGGCGACCAGAAGAGCTGATCAAATTAGTTGAAGTCTATTCAAAAGAGCAGGGATTGTGGCGTAGCAGTAATGAGTTAGCATTTTTTGACACACTAGAGCTTGATTTATCAAGCGTAAAGCCAGTGATGGCTGGTCCTAAAAGACCACAGGATAAGATTTTCCTTTCAGAAGTAGCGGAATCTTTTTCTACATCTTTTCCTATTAATGAGACAAACAGACCTCCGTTGGAACCTATCTATGGCGATCAGCTCCAGAGTGGCAGCGTAGTGATTGCAGCAATAACAAGCTGCACTAACACCTCAAATCCAAGTGTGATGATTGCTGCAGGTCTTGTAGCTCGTAATGCAATTAAACTTGGATTAAAATCAAAGCCTTGGGTTAAAACTTCTCTTGCTCCAGGGTCACAAGTTGTGACAGAATATTTAGAAAAGTCTGGATTGCAGGTAGATCTAAATGCTTTGGGTTTTAATCTAGTTGGATATGGCTGCACAACTTGCATTGGAAATTCTGGTCCACTTAATAAGGATATAGAGGATGATATAAAAAACAAAAACTTAACTGTTGCTGCAGTTTTGTCTGGCAATCGTAACTTTGAAGGAAGAATTCATCCGTTAGTCAAAGCTAATTACTTGGCATCTCCGCCACTTATTGTTGCATATGCACTTGCAGGCACTGTGCAAATTGATTTGACAAAAGATTCAATATGCAAAGATAAGAATGGCAATGATGTCTATCTCAAAGATATATGGCCAACAAATAATGAAGTTGAGAGCTGTGTTAAAAGTGTTGTGACGCGTGAAATGTTCATACAAAAGTATAAGGATGTTTTTTCTGGTGATGAGCATTGGCAAAAGATAAAGTGTGAGAAAGGTGAAATCTATGATTGGGACGCGAAAAGCACTTATATACAAAACCCTCCCTATTTTGATAATTTATCGACTAAGAACAATGGAAGCAACATAGTTGATATAAAGAATGCCCAAATACTAGCGATGTTTGGCGATAGCGTCACTACCGACCACATTTCCCCTGCTGGAAATATTGCCTCAAATAGTCCTGCAGGCATATATTTAAAAGGTCTTGGAGTTGAACCGCAAGATTTCAATTCATATGGATCTCGCCGCGGTAACCACAACGTAATGATGCGTGGAACCTTTGCTAATATCAGAATAAGAAATAAAATGGTGAGCGCTGAGGGTGGCTATACAAAACATATTCCTTCTCAAGAAACTATGTCAATTTTTGATGCAGCAATGCAATATAAAAGAGAAGCTGTTCCATTAGTTGTCATTGCAGGAAAAGAATATGGTACAGGTTCAAGTAGGGATTGGGCAGCAAAGGGTACTGCATTACTGGGAATTAAAGCTGTGATTGCAGAAAGTTTTGAACGCATACATAGGTCCAACTTGGTCGGCATGGGTGTTCTTCCACTTATATTCCAAAATGGAATAACCAGAAAGATATTTGATGGTAGTGAGATAATAAGCATAAAAGGTGAAATAGTATCAAATGGAAATCTAGAATGTATCATTAAAAGACAGGATAATTCAAAGCAATCAATACAACTCAAATGCTGTGTACAAACCGCAACTGAGATTAAATACTTAATGAGTGGTGGAGTGTTAAGCTACATACTTCTTTCGACTTAGTAAAAGTAAGTACTAGACTTCTTTTAGCTCCAGCCCTGGTCCTTTTAAATAATGATTTGTTCTATGCGAAGTTATGATATAATTTTACCTTACATATAGTAAAGGTGTTTTATAGATAATTATGATTAGCTCTATACAAGAACCTAATGAACTCAGAAAACGTTTACAAGGATTTTATCGTACTGATGAAAAAAGCTGTGTACGTTATCTTGTAGAAAAAGTAGAACTTTCGGTTGATTCGAAAAACAGAATTTACAATATTGCAAAACAAGTTATTGAAAAAATCAAACACAATAAATTAAGTATTGTAGATTCCTTTATGCAGCAATATTCGCTTTCCAATGATGAAGGAATAGCATTGATGTGCCTTGCTGAATCGCTACTTAGAATACCAGATGATTACACAATAGACGAATTGATCAAAGATAAAATTACCAACCAAGAATGGAATAAACACTTGGGGCGTTCCTCTTCATTGTTTGTTAATGCTTCCACATGGAGCTTGATGATAGGTAGCAGTATATTGAGAGATAATGAAGGCGATTCGAAGTTCTATTACGCAATTTCTAAGTTACTTAAGAATTTAGGAGAACCGATCATTCGCAAAGCAGTAAAACAAGCAATGTCTATGCTTGGTAATCATTTTGTTGTTGGAGAAACAATAGAAGAAGCTTTAAGATATGCAAAACTAGATGACAATAGTAAGTTTTTATACTCTTTTGATATGCTTGGCGAAGCTGCTCACACAGCTGAAGATGCAGAAGAGTGTTTTGATTCATACATGCACTCAATAAAAGCTATAGGTGCAACTACTGAAGTGAATGATTGTTTTAAATCCCATGGAATTTCAATAAAACTTTCTGCTTTGCACCCACGTTATGAATTTGGTCAATTTGACCGAATTGCTGGTGAGATATTTACTAGGGTTTTAGAGCTCTGTCGTGAAGCAAAAAAATACAACATTTCACTATGCATAGATGCAGAAGAATCAGAAAGACTTGAGATGTCATTAGTTTTATTCGAGCAACTGCGTCTTGATGAGTCACTTTCTCAGTGGGGAGGGCTTGGCTTGGCTGTACAAGCATATCAAAAACGTGCTTTATCTGTGCTTGATTTTGTTGAGGATGTTGCTATCCGATCAAAGCATAAAATTATGGTAAGGCTTGTGAAAGGTGCATATTGGGACTCAGAAATCAAGTGTGCACAAGAGCTAGGGTTAAGTGGTTATTCAATATTTACAAGAAAAAGCTATACTGATGTATGCTACCTTGCGTGTGCACAGAAGCTTTTAAGCAAAGTAAATCACTTTTACCCATGCTTTGGAACTCATAATGCCTATACTTTTGCTACTATAATAGAGCTTGCTGACAAAGATCATCCTGGATTTGAGTTTCAGCGTTTACACGGAATGGGTGAGGATTTATATGATTATGCAATGTCAGAACTTGCAACAAGCATCAGCTGTCGTATATATGCACCAGTTGGTAAACGTAGTGATTTATTACCATATCTTGTTAAGCGTCTTCTTGAAAATGGAGCTAATAGTTCGTTCGTCAATAAAATAAATGATCCTAACGTTAAAATTGAAGAATTAGTCTCGGATCCATTAGAAAAAGCTAAAAGTTTAGAATATGAACCTCATCAAAACATTCCATTGCCACAAGATATTTTTGGAGAGGAAAGAAAAAACTCCTTGGGGATGGATATTAGTGATTCAATTACAGTTTCGCAATTTGCAAATGATATAAAAAAATTTAGTGAAAAGAAATGGCAAGTTGGGCCAATAATTGATGGAAAGGCACTACTTGATAGTGCTGAATTTATCGAAGTAGTGAATCCTGCACATTTGGAAAATGTAATTGGAGAAGTGTCAAGTACAACAAGCGCTCAGGCTTTAAATGCTCTTGAAATAGCACATAGTGCTTTTACTAAGTGGCAGAATATTTCAGCAGAAGAGCGCGCTAAATGCCTTGAAAAAGCTGCAGATTTGCTTGAGGAAAGGATGAAAGAGTTGGTTTACATTCTGATCTTGGAAGCAGGAAAAATTTTATCCGATGCAATAGCAGAAGTAAGAGAGGCAATCGACTTTTTGCGCTATTATGCAATGATAGCAAAAAACGAACTGAATGACTGGAAAAAATTGCCAGGTCCAACAGGTGAAGATAACTTCATCTTTTTTGAGGGCAGAGGAGTTTTCTTATGCATATCACCGTGGAATTTTCCACTTGCTATCTTCATTGGGCAGGTTTCAGCTGCACTTGTAGCAGGTAATGCAGTGCTGGCAAAACCGGCAGAGCAAACGCCGATTATTGCCTATGAAGCCGTTAAGATACTACACGAAGCTGGAATACCAAAAAATGTATTACATCTTGTTCCAGGAGATGGTCGATATTTAGGTAAAATATTAGTGCCAGATAATAGAATTTCCGGTGTAGCTTTTACCGGCTCAACACAGACCGCTCAAATAATTAATAGAATGCTTGCCAGCAGAGATGGTCCTATTGTGCCACTTATCGCTGAAACTGGTGGATTAAATGCTATGATTGTTGATAGTTCTGCTCTTTTAGAGCAGGTAACTAAGGATGTTTTAATTTCTGCATTTCGCAGTGGCGGTCAACGTTGTTCTGCTCTCAGAGTGCTATTTATTCAAGAAGATATAGCAGAAAAACAGATAAAAATGATATGCAATGCAGCTCAAGAACTAAAGATAGGTGACCCAATACAACTGAGCACAGATATTGGTCCAATAATTGACAAAGCATCTATTGATATGCTCACTAAACATACGGAAAAAATATCAAGGGATGAAGATTCAAACCTTTTGTCCAAGGTACCCATGGATACAAATTCTTATAATGGTTATTTCTTTCCTCCGTACATTTATGAGATACAAAAAATTTCGCAATTAAAGCAAGAAGTGTTTGGGCCTATTTTACATATCATACGTTTTAATAAGTCGCAGTTAAATGAAGTTATAAGTGATATAAACAATACAGGATATGGACTTACGTTTTCTTTGCAAAGCCGTGTACAAAGTAAGATCGATTTAATAAGCAAGAAAATATCAGTTGGAAATGTATACATCAATCGCAATCAAATAGGTGCAGCAGTTGGAATGCAACCATTTGGCGGTAGAGGACTGTCAGGTACCGGACCAAAAGCTGGTGGTCCTAATTATCTGCAACGTTTTTCTATAGAAAAGGTTGTAAGTGTCAACACTACAGCATGTGGCGGTAACATTACACTTGCGTGTTTGGATTGATTTGCAATTTCTAAATTGGAAGTCCGTGCAGTTGTGTATGCAGTACTAAAACCTAAAACTCATACACTGAAAGGATAGTTGTGATTCTAAGGAGGCTTCAAAGAAAGTCTTGTCTTTAATAAAAGAAAAAGGTTGCTATAATTCTGATAAAAGCACTATAAACAAAATGAATGTAAAAAATATCTTATTAGCGTTTTTAGTACAATTTATATTCGATTTGTCATTATTTGCGGCTGATCCTATTTTGCTTAATTGTATTGAAACTCCAGGGATTTATGATCTTGAAACAAGGCCAAAAAGCTTTAACTCTTCAAATAATTTAAGAAGAAAACCTGGCTCTCCAAATAATGCAGCAGGAGAATTAATAAATGTAGTGGGTAGAGTTACTGATGTAAATTGCTTACCGATACAAAATGCTGTGGTTTCTATATGGCACGCAGACTCACTTGGCATGAGCTATTATGATGAAAATGTGGAGCTTGATCCAAATTTTGCTGGATCAGGAAGATTTGTAGTAAATAACCTTGGCTATTATAATTTTATTACAATAATACCAGGTAAAATTGGTGATAGGGCTCCACACATCAACTTTTTGGTCCAACATCCAGATTTTCCAGAATTCACAACACAAATGTTTTTTGCTGATCATAATTGCGATAACTGTGATGATCTTCTTCTTGGTAATCTTATTGAGAGTGGACTTGCAAGCCTTCTGATAGCACCATTTACTTATAACAATCAGGCCATGAAGACCTACACATTTAATATAACCCTAGGTGGGCATAACAAATTTTCTGATAAAAGATAAAGCCCTTGCATATCAGGGGAGTTCATAGTAGTCTTAAGCGCTATTGTACTTAAAATGTATATGAAAAATATCTTACTAATGTTTTTACTATGTTTTATGTGCAGCTTACAATTATTTGCAACGGAGATGTCAACGATGAAGATAACAATTTCTAAAGCTTTACCCGATTTTGAGACGCTAGTGGTAGGTTTGTTTGAGGGTGATAAGCTCATAACTAATGTTCTACAAGATAAGCAAGCTATAGATAACATCAAGAAATTTAGTGGTTTTAATGGAGGTTTTGGTGAATTTTTCTCCGTTACTTCATCAGAGGGAAAAAATATTATAGTTGCTGGTCTTGGAATGAGAGATGAATGGGATGAAAGCAAAGGATTAAATATTGGTGGTAAAATATATTGTGAGCTAAGCAGATTAAGAATCAAGCGAGCAGCTATTTCAATCGAGGGCAGTACAGCAAATGTTGCATATGGAGCATTTCTGCGCAGTTTCAAGTTTAATAAGTATAAAACTAAAAAGGATGAAAAAATTACAGAAGTAGAGGAAATTACATTATTAGTAAAAGATGAACAGTTAAGTAGCATTGAAAAATCATTTGAGCGTTTAAAACACGAAGGTGAAGGTATCTTTCTTGCACGTGCTTTTACTACTGAGCCACCTAATATTTTATATCCAGAGTCTTACGCTAATCGTATAAAAGCTGAACTTACTAAACTTGGTCTTGAGGTTGAAGTGCTTGATAAAAAGCAAATGGAAGAGAAAAAAATGGGAGCCCTGCTTGGAGTAGCACAAGGAAGTAGTAAAGAGCCAAAGTTAGTGGTGATAAAATGGAATGGGGCTTCTCAAGAACAAAAACCAATAGCTTTTATAGGCAAGGGTATAACGTTTGACACTGGTGGAGTGTCACTTAAACCCTCACGCGGTATGGAGTCAATGAAATATGACATGGCAGGTTCTGCTACTGTAGTTGGAGTGATGCGTACTCTAGCTGGGCGAAAAGCAAAAGTAAATGCAATTGGTGTGGTTGCACTTGCAGAAAATGCAGTGGATGGTAATGCTCAAAGACCGAGCGATGTAGTCACTTCAATGTCTGGACAAACAATAGAAATATTAAATACCGATGCAGAGGGAAGACTAATACTTGCGGATGCTTTATGGTATACACAAGATAGATTTGCACCGAAATTTATGATCGACCTTGCAACTTTAACTGGTGCTATAGTGGTTGCACTGGGAAATAATGAATATGCTGGTCTTTTTTCAAATAACGATGAATTAGCGAATCATCTGATTGATGCAGGAAATGAAGTAAATGAGAAATTATGGCGCTTTCCTATGAATGAAACTTATAACAAAATTATTGATTCGCCGATTGCTGATGTGCAAAATATAGCTCCTGCAGGTTCTGGTGGAGATAGTATAATGGCTGCACAGTTTCTACAGCGTTTTGTAAACGACACTTGTTGGGCACATTTAGACATTGCAGGCACTGCTTGGCACGAAAAAGGCACTGATATTTCTCCAAGAGGGGCAGTAGGTTTCGGTGTAAGGTTGCTAAATAAGTTGGTTGAGAAGTACTATGAGATTAATAATTAAGGATCTTTGTATTGAGTTTATAGCTTAATTTACGGCTACATGAATGTCTATTTATAAGACGTAGAAAATGATATCATCAAAGTAACTTACATTTTCTTTTTTGGGGATTCTAAAGTTACACACTTGAGCAGCATCAAGAGAAAGTATTTTGTTCAAATGATGATTGTAATGATGGACTATTAAAACTTTAAAGCTATTTGGTATTGACGGTATATACTTAAGTGTTAGAATAAAATAGGAAGTTTTTAGGAGTTTATATGGCAGCAGGCGGAAAAGCGAAAACAGCTAGTAAAAATAACCCTACTCAGCGTAAGAAAGCAGAACAAAAAATGTATAAGGATAAACCGGTAAAGCCGGTTAGATATATAGACCGTGATTCACGTATGAACTATATGTCTGCTCAATACGATAACGGCAATCTAGTTGAAGATGAGGTAAGCGGCAATCCTATAAAGTGGGAAGCTGTATAGTAGTTGTGGTTAAAGTTACTATTAATTCTAAGGAATGTGAAGTAGAGCATGGGCTCACTATAATTCAAGCTTGTGAAGTTGTGGGCGTTGAAGTTCCGCGGTTTTGTTATCATGAGCGTTTAGCAATTGCTGGTAACTGCAGAATGTGTTTGGTTGAAGTTGAGGGTGGCCCTCCAAAACCAGTAGCCTCTTGTGCAATGCCAGTTGCAGAAGGGATGGTTATTCACACTGATACCCCTAAGGTTAAAAAAGCACGTGAAGGTGTGCTTGAGTTTTTGCTAATTAACCACCCGCTTGATTGCCCAATTTGCGATCAAGGTGGTGAATGCGATTTGCAAGATATCACGATGGCTTATGGTAAAGGAATCAGCAGACTTGATGAATATAAGAGGGCTGTGCCAAAAAAACATTTTGGTCCGCTGATTGAAACTGCAATGAACAGGTGTATTCATTGCACTCGGTGTGTTAGATTTTTGTCTGATGTTGCAGGTACAAATGAACTTGGAGGAATTGGAAGGGGAGAAAATATAGAGATTAGTACTTACATAAAAAGGCATATTAGCTCTGAATTATCTGGGAATATTATAGATCTTTGCCCGGTGGGAGCTTTAACTTCAAAGCCCTATTCTTTTACAGCACGTCCATGGGAGCTATCACATTGTGAAACTATAGATGTGCTAGATGCTGTGGGAAGTAATATTAGAGTTGATTGTCGTGGTCCTGAAGTTATGCGAATATTGCCAAGACTCAATGAAGAAGTGAACGAAGAATGGATATCAGACAAAACTCGTTTTGCTTACGATGGACTCAAAGTACAACGCCTCGATCGACCTTATATAAAAAAAGAGGGCAAATTAATTCCAGTTGATTGGAATGAAGCATTGGCTTTTGCTGCAAAGAAACTAAAGAGTGCGAAATCAAACAAAATAGCTGCAATTGCAGGTGATTTAGCAGATTGTGAGTCTATGCTTCTACTCAAAGAAGTGATGCAGAAGCTTGATTCGGGGAATATAGACTGCAGGCAAGATGGTGCAAATCTTATATCAAGTAATCGTGGATCTTATGTGTTCAATACCACTATTCAGGGTATAGAAAGTGCAGATTTATGCTTGCTAATCAATACGAATCCAAGGATAGAAGCACCAATCATTAATGCAAGATTGAGAAAGAGATATTTACAAGGCAATTTTCCTATTGCAAGCATTGGCCCTAACGTTGAGTATTTATACCATGTTGAGAGGTTAGGCAATAACCCAAATATCTTAGACGAAATAGCAAAAGGAAATCATAAATTTTGCAAGCTGCTGAGTGTTGCCTCAAATCCTATGCTCATCATCGGTCAAGATGCATTAGTAAGAGATGATTCTGAATCAATTTTAGCGCTAACTGGCAAAATTGCAGAAAAATTTAACATGATCAGAGATAACTGGAATGGCTTTAACGTACTGCATAAGGCTGCAGCAAGAGTTGGTGGACTCGATATTGGATTTGTTCCTAAAAAAGATGGAAAAGATGTTAGTCAAATACTAAAGCAAGCAGAAAGTGGCGAGGTGGAAGTTGTTTATCTTCTTGGTGCAGATGAAATTGATACATCAAAATTAGAAAATACATTTGTAATTTATCAAGGCCACCATGGTGATAGGGGAGCGCATATAGCAGATGTCATTCTACCTGGAGCTGCATACACAGAAAAATATGCAACTTATGTAAATACTGAAGGGCGAGTACAGAGAACAAATTTAGCTGTTTTTCCTCCTGGTGAAGCAAAGGAAGATTGGTTGATTATTAAAAATTTATCCCAATATTTGAGCCTTTCCTTGTTATATGATAGTTTATTTGATGTGAGAAAAAAATTAGATACTATCGGTCCACAGTTTAGAAGTGTTGATCAAGTGGTAAAAAATACATGGGTACCAATCAGCAATGGTAAAATAAATTTAAGTAATACGCCTTTTACTTTAAAGGAGTGTAATTTTTATATGACAGACTCAATAGGTCGCGCTTCAAAAATAATGGCAGATTGTACTAAGGATTTTTATGAACACTCTACTTAATATTTTATTTATTCTAACACCATTATTACTAATAACTCTGGTATATTTTCAACGAAAATTAAACTCTATATTTTTGTGTAAAGAACAAAATACATTAGAAAAACAGTTCGTTTATAAGCTAGTTGATTTTATCAATGATATTATTGCACTATTTACGGAAGGATATGTATGGATGGCAATAACATTTATTATAGTTACCGAGGGAAGAGGGAATTATTTGCCTCTCACAATGATCTTAATTATGATGTCACTAGTGTCATTCATATGCATATCATTTTACTATTCTATTAAGCTAAATGCTGTACAGAAAAGTGTTGTCCTATTGATTTCAATAGGGACATTGTCTTTTGTGTCTAGAGCATTTGCTGTATTTTTTATTGCCACAATTATGAACTATTTTTTTGATTTAGGGTTGCATGTACTTGATATTTGATATTCTTTTTCTTCTTATTCCACTTTTGCTTTCAGTAGCATATTTAGTGTACTTTGAGCGTAAAGTTATTGGTGCAATTCAACTAAGGCATGGTCCAAGTGTAGTAGGGCCATTTGGGCTACTACAGCCATTTGCAGATGCTATCAAATTGATAATTAAAGAGCCGATAATACCATTTAGAGCAAACACCATACTGTTTATTATGGCTCCAATGCTCACCTTTATTTTAGCATTAATTTCCTGGGCAGTTATACCATTTGGAGCTGAAATAATTACAGAAAATGGACAGCAGGTAATAATCCCTAAGGTAATATCAAATATTAATGTTGGAGTGCTTTATGTGCTAGCTATATCCTCTTTGGGAATATATGGCATTATTATTGCAGGCTGGTCTAGTAATTCTAATTATGCATTTCTTGGCGCTATAAGGTCAGCTGCTCAAATGATTTCATATGAAGTTTCAATAGGTCTAATAGTTGCTACAGTTGTTATTACAACTGGCACATTAAATCTTGGAGAGATGGTGGTAGCGAAACATAATATGCCATTTTGGATTGATTTATTACTAATGCCTATAGGAATAATATTTTTTATTTCTTTGCTTGCCGAAACTAATCGTCACCCATTTGACTTACCAGAAGCTGAAGCAGAGCTCGTCTCTGGGTATAACGTCGAGTATTCATCAATGCCTTTTGCTCTCTTTTTCTTGGGAGAATATGCAAATATGATTTTAGCAAGCGCTATGATGACAATATTCTTTCTAGGAGGGTGGTATCCTCCATTAGAGCTTAGTTTGCTGTATAAAATTCCTAGTTTAATCTGGTTTGTTTTGAAGATAGTTGTACTTTTGTTTATATTTGTTTGGATTAGAGCTACAATACCTCGTTATCGTTATGATCAATTAATGCGTCTTGGTTGGAAAGTATTTTTGCCAATATCGGTACTTTGGGTAATACTCATTTCAGGAGTGTTGCTTTTTACTGGGAATTTGCCTGGATCCAATGTTTAATTTCCCAAATACAAGGTTAAGGCGTAGGCGCTCAGGCAAGTGGATTCGCAATTTAACAAGTGAAAGCACTTTATCAGTAAATGATTTGATTTTTCCCTTATTTGTTCATGACGGAGAAGAAACAATTGAGCCAATTTCTGGCTTACCTGATATCAAATGTTATTCAATAGATGGATTAATTTCTATAATTCAGAAAGCTAAGGACTCGGGGATTAATGCTGTTGCAATTTTTCCTGTAGTTGATAGTAAACTAAAATCTGAAAACGCCGAGGAAGCGTACAATCCTGACAATTTAATCTGTAAAGCAATTTGTGCTGTAAAATCAAATGTACCGGATATTGGCATTATTGCAGACATTGCACTAGACCCATACACTACTCACGGTCATGATGGCATTTTAAAAAGCAGTAGGATAGATGTAGAAAATGACGAGACTGTGTCAGCATTATGTAAGCAAGCACTTGTTTTAGCAAAAGCAGGATGCGATATAGTTGCTCCTTCTGATATGATGGATGGCAGGATAGGAAAAATAAGAAAAACATTGGATGATAATAACTTTCAGAATGTGTCAATATTGTCCTATGCAGTAAAGTACTGTTCTAGCTTCTATGCGCCGTTCAGGCAAGTTGTCGGTTCGTGCGCATCATCAAATTTCATCGACAAAAGTGGTTATCAAATGGATTATAGAAATGCACGTGAAGCAATCTGCGAAATCGAAATGGATATAGATGAAGGTGCAGATTTTATTATGATAAAGCCGGGTATGCCATACTTAGATGTAATAAAAACAGCAAGTGAAAAGTTTAATTTTCCGATTTTTGCTTACCAAGTAAGCGGTGAATACGCAATGATAAAAGCTGCAGCAAATAATGGCTGGCTGGATTATAACAGAGTGATTTATGAGTCCTTAATTGGTTTTAAACGTGCAGGTGCAAGTGCAATATTTACCTATGCTGCACTTGATGTTGCAAAAAATTTGGTATCTACTTAGCAGTGTGGAACATCTAAGTAGGTAGCTGGCCGAAGTGACTTGACAAACCTTCCCACTTTCCTTATCATATCAATAAAAGTATTTATCCTTGTTTTTAATCTCTGCAGATTTAACAACAAAAATTCAGTAAAAAACTCAGGTATTTATTGGCAAATTACATAAAATTATAGCGGCTGCATGTCTTTTTTATTTTTTCTACGTTCAGCCAAATCGCGCTTAAAATAAGCGTTAGCACATTATTACAACGCCAATTTAAATTATAAAACTCGCTATAAGGGGGTTCTTTTGCCTTTTTTTATTTAGTAAATTTTTTAATATTTTGAATTAGCTATACATACTGACATCATATCACAGTGCGTGACACTGTGATCCAGAAAAACTAACCGCAAATTGAATCATAATAAAGACTAGATTCCAGCGTCATGAGCTGGAATGACATCAACTTTTGAATTCCAGTTATGCAAGAGATCTAATGACGCAAAGGGGCTACTTGAATGACAGGAAAAGGAGCACTGGGATAGAGGCACTAATATGAAGAAAGAAGGGATAACGGTTATTGGTAAATTTAGATCGTTTTTAACTATTTGCCTTTTTTCTATGCAAGAAGTGTATTGATAAGTCCATTACAATTCAGTATTGTGAAAAATATAAGTCAAGTGTTAGTTAGGACATGGGGATTTTTTTTCAATTTTTGGGTAAGGTGCTAGGCAAGGTTTTTCCTGCCAAAATAGTAAGCTCTTTTTTAGGAGTAGGATATTTACCGGGTTGGCAGCATTATTGGTCTTCTTTTCTAATATTATTTATTACCGACATTATATTAATGCTTACATACGGAGGTGATTTTATACTATATAAAATGCCGAATTCAGGCATAGTTGTAGCTGCTATTTTTACCAAGCTAGCAATAGTTATGTTAGTGCTGCAATTAGTTGGCATATCTATTTTTCATACTCAAGATCCTTCAGCCAGCAGTGATGAGAATATAGTAATACAAATAGCATCAGGACAGGTGATGACTGTTGCGTTTTCGATGCCGGCAATAATGTCAATTTATTATATTGTAAGTAAATTCTATTTAAGTATATGCAAGGCAATACTTCAATGTCCATTTTGGTTTAATGATCTTATGCATTTGTTCTTTTTCTTTATAATACCTTATTTATTTTTTAATATTGTAGAAGTAATAAAACCATGGCCGATAAGTACGATACAGCTTAGTTATAACAATGCAATATCAATCACATTTGAAGGGATTTTTCATGTGTTTTATGCAGTGATTTTATTGTACTTGACTGCATTTATATTCTGCGATCTGACTATGCATGATGCGATTGTTTTAAACAAAAGCATATTTGAGTATGTAAAAGAAAGTTCAATAGCCTTGAGTGACTATTTTCATGGCACTATTAAAAAAATAAGTATAGAATAGTACTTATTTGCTTATGTATTCAGTTTAAAAGATATACAGTTTGCGTGAATCTACAGGATATAATAAAGGGATTACAAGATTTTTGGGCAGATGAAGGGTGTACTATACTTCATCCATATACGTCTGAAGTTGGAGCTGGAACACTACATCCCGCAACAATCATGTCAGCGATTGACGAAAAATCAACAAAAATTGCGTATCTACAACCAGTAATCAGACCTGCAGACGGACGCTATGGCGACAACCCTAATCGTTTATATCAGCATCATCAATACCAAGTTATAATAAAACCATCTGGCAGCAATTTGCAAGATATTTACTTAAATAGCTTAAAAGCTCTTGGTGCATCGACAAAAGAATATGATATTAAGTTTATTGAAGATGATTGGGAAAACCCAAGTGTTGGTGCATCCGGTCTTGGTTGGGAGGTTACATGCAACGGAATGGAAGTAACACAACTTACTTATATACAGCAAGTGGGAGGTATTGACTGCAGAATAATTCCTGGTGAAGTAGCATATGGGTTAGAGCGTTTAGCAATGTGCATACAGGGTGTAGATAATGTTTACGACATAATGTGGAACGGTAGCGGTGCAACTTATGGAGATATTTTTAAACAAAGAGAGCGAGAGTTTTCTTACCTGGCACTTGATTATTATGATACTAAAGTAGTACAACAGCAGTTTGAGGATACAGAAAAACTGTGTAAATTCCTTGTTGAAAAAGAATTGCCGATAGCAGCTTATGACCAATGTATTAAAACGAGCCATCTACTTAATCTACTTGATGCAAGAGGTGTGCTTGGTGTGAATGAACGTACAGCCTATATTGGTAGAGTGAGAGAGTTAACAAAAAAATGCTGTGAATTATATAGAGCAAAGTAGAATATGTTGTCACAATTATTGTTTGAATGTCTTTCAGAAGAAATTCCATCAAGAATGCAGAATTCATCTGCAGCTCAGGTTAAGAGCTATATCACTAATGCTTTTAGTAAAAATAATGTGAAATTTGCATCTATAGAAGTTTATGTGACTGCACGTCGCATTGCTCTTTTTATTGATGGCATAAGTGCTTTGGAGCTAAAAGATTCTAACAATGAGATTAAAGGACCAAGAGTTAATGCACCGAAAAGTGCTATCGAAGGTTTTTTGAGAAAAAATCGGAAAGGTGAAGAAGATTTACTCATTCGCAAAGTAAACGATGAAGATTTTTACTTCATTAAGAGAGAAAGCTGCTTATTTAACATCAACGGGTTTCTCAAAAATCAACTGGAGGAAATGCTAAAAAACTTTTCTTGGCCAAAGAGTATGAGATGGAGTGAAAGAAAAGAGAGATGGGTTAGGCCAATTAAAAATATTCTATGTATTTTAAATGACGAAATAATACCTATATCTTTTGCAGGGGTTACAGCATGCAACGTGACGTATGGTCATAGGTTTCTTTCAGGTGATGTAGTACTTACTGTTAAAACACCCAAAGACTATTTTGAATTGTTAGAAAAAAATAATGTCATTCTCCAGTTGGACAAAAGAAAGCAATTTATACTAGATCAGATTAATAAGTTTACAAAAGAGGAGAACTTACAACTTGAAAAAAATGATTATTTACTTAATGAATTGGCAGGGCTTATAGAGTGGCCAATAGTATTATTTGGTAAAGTAAAATCATCAGAATTACCGAAGAAAGTAATACTTAGTATAATTAATACGCAGCAAAAGTATCTTGCTTTAAGTGATGGACAGAAAATATCACATTTTGTTACTGTTGTAAATGTTAACAACAATGAAGTTGTCAAAGGCCATGAAAGAATATTAGAAGCACGTCTTGCTGATGCCCAGTTTTTGATATCTCAAGACAAGAAGGAAAACCTAGATTACTATGTCAAAAAATTGAGCTCTATTTCATTTCATGCTTCGCTCGGTAGCGTAGAAGAAAAAGTGAAGCGTATTATCGCTCTTTCAAAGTATATAGCGATATTTATTCCACATGCTTCATTAATTAAAGTTGAACGTGCTGCATATTTAGCAAAGGCAGATCTTGCAACGTTGATAGTGAAAGAATTTCCGGGATTGCAAGGAGTAATGAGTGGATACTACGCTTCTTATTTTCAAGAGGATAAAGAAGTAGTGGAAGCTATAACTGAGCACTATAAGCCAATTGGATCGGACCAAGAATGCCCTAAATCTCCTACTGCGATTGCTGTAGCTATTGCAGACAAAATGGATAGTTTGGTTGGCTTAATTGCAGCAGGTGAGAAAATCTCTGGTTCGTATGATCAGTTTGGTTTGCGGAGAATGACAATTGGTATAATTAGAACAATACTTGAAAATAATTTGCATATTCCAATTAGATTGCTGATAGATAAGTCAGTATCTTTATGTTCAAGGCTTCTATTGAATAAAAATATAACTCCAGTTGATAAGCCAAGTGAAAAACAAATTTTAGAACTAGTATTTAAATTCTGCTTAGAAAGGTTCAAGATTATTTTAAAAAATAGAAATATAAGGCAAGATGTTGTAGATTCAATACTATATAAAGTCGATATTAATGATCTGCTGAAAGCGGAAAAGCAAACTGTGATATTGGATCGTTATCTTAGTACAAAAGAAGGTGAACAGGTTCTAAGCACTTATAAAAGAGCCAGTAACATGATGAGCAAAGTGAGAAAAAGTGATGGCACTACTTATAATGCATCTTACAGTAAGAAGTTTTTGATTGAAGATGAGGAGATTGCGCTATCAAATTGTGCTATAGCTGCTTGTAAAAACATCAAACAAGCGATAGAAAATAACGACTTTAATACAGCGCTTGATGAACTTGCTCGTTTTGCTCCGTTTATCAATCAATTTATGGACAGTGTAAAGATTAACTGTGATTCTAATGAGCTTAGAATAAACAGGTTATCTTTGCTTGCAAATGTTGTTTCTACCTTTCATTTAGTAGCAGAGTTTAACCTTATACAGGTTAAACAATTGATAAATGCTCAGGCAATATAAGGAACAAATCAAATCATCTCCACAATCCTGTGGCGTTTATAAGATGATTGGAGATAAGAGTAAGGTTTTATACATTGGTAAAGCAAAAAACTTGAAGTCGAGATTATCCGACTACCTTCAATTCGAAAACCTTTCTGAACGAATCAGAGTAATGATCTCACAGGTTATTAAGGTTGAAATATTCATCACTGAGAATGAAATCGAAGCATTGCTTCTTGAAGCACAGTTAATAAAATCGTTAAAACCATCTTATAATATTTTGCTTAGGGATGGAAAATCTTATCCTTATATAACAATTTCTAAGCATGATTATCCAAGAATAGCGAAATATAGAGGTAAGTTTAAGAAGAATGAGTTTCATTACTACGGCCCTTTTCCATCTGCTGCTGCTGTTAAGAACACTATATTATCATTGCAAAAAGCTTTTCTCTTAAGAGTATGTTCAGATCAATATTTCTCTTCAACAAAAAGACCATGTCTTGAGTATCAAGTTAAGCGCTGTTCAGCACCATGCGTAGATAAAATTACAAAAGATGATTACTGCAAATCAGTAAAACAAGCACAAGATACTCTGCTAGGAAGGAATAAAGAAGTGCAAAGACAGCTATTTTCTACAATGGAAAAGTGCAGTAGGGAAATGAACTACGAGCTTGCTGCTGTCTATAGAGATCGATTGAAATTTCTTCAGCAAATTCAAATGCAGCCAATGGATTTTTCTTTTGAAGAAGATGCAGATTTCTTCAGCATTGTACGTGAGGCAGACTTAGCATGCATTGGTGTACTATCTTTCAGAGATAAAGGTAACTATGGAAGCATTCCTTACTTCATTGAGAATTGTAGTGATCATCCAAATGATGAAATTTTATCCACCTTTTTGGTCAATTTGTATAATCCAGTTAATACACCACCAGCGCAAATTTACGTTCCCGATTTTATTAAGGATAAGGAAATTATAGAACAAGCACTTTATGCTCTTACTCAAAAATCAATAAAAGTTTTGTATGCGAAAAATAGTAAAGAGCGTGATTTGTTGAATTTTATTTACAATAATTCTAAGCATAGCCTAGAGCAGAAGCTTACTGATTATAGAAATAACCTAGAAAAGCTCGAAGAGCTTAGCAAAATCTTTTTGTTACCAAATATTCCAAAGCGTATCGAAGTTTATGACAATAGCCATATATCTGGAAATCAACAGATTGGTGTGATGGTTGTTGCAGGGCAGGAAGGTTTTTTAAAAAGTGAATACAAAAAATTTACTATAAAAGAAGAAATTTCAGGTGATGACTATAAAATGATGAGAGAAGTGCTGACTAGACGTTTCTCTGGCAATATAAAAGACATCATTCCTGATTTTTTACTGATAGATGGTGGGCCAGGACATGTTTCCATAGTGCAGAATGTGTTGGAGATATTGAATATAAACGTTCCTTTTGCTTGTATGGCAAAAGGTCATGATCGTAACGCAGGAAATGAAAGATTTTATGTGCCGAGCAGAGAAGAATTTACTCTAGCAAGTGACAGCAAGGTCATGCTTTATTTACAATTGCTGCGTAATGAAGCTCACCGTTTTGCAATAACTTCGCACAGAAAAAAACGCGATAAACAGTTTTTTGCTTCACAATTAAGCAAAATATCTGGTGTTGGCAGTAAAAGAAAGAAGGCACTCATGTCTCATTTTGGTTCGGTAGAAAACATAAGCAAAGCTTCTCTAGCTGAAATTCAAAACGTACCTGGAATTAGTAAAGGTTTAGCAGAAATCATTCTTCAACACGTGAATTCTAAGAAAGGTACTCCTAAATAGGTACTCTAAAATTAACCTTTATTTCTTCTTAATAAGACATAAAAAGCTCCTTTGCCACCATGTTTTTTTATGGCTTGCTGATAGTATAAGATCATATTTCGAACTTTTGTATCATTCAACCACTTATTTAAGCTATTCTTTATAGTGTCTATTTTATCTGTACTATTACCATGCCCCGTAATTACCAATAAGCACCTATTCCTTGCTTGATAATTTTTGATAATAAAATCTATCAATTTACAATAAGCATCATCTATACTATAGCCATGCAAATCGAGTTTATCGCTTATAAAATATTTGCCCCTATCGATCTTTAATTTTGTATTGTAGTCAAGACAAAATGATGAATCACCATTATCAGTATTAAGAAAATTTTCTTGTAAGCCAGAGATACCTTTATCAATCATAGATTTTATATTTACTTTGTGATCAACTTTCAAAGTAACTTTTCCACATTCTATTGGCTTAACATTTTTTTGCCAATCTAACTCATCATCTGACATAAATTCATTAATTGAACTGCATAATTTTACAACAATATATAAACACAGTAAAATATTGCTTACTCTATAAAAATCTGATTTTTAATAATGAGATGAAATCATCAAAAGCTAATGAAAACTGTTGGATATATGGAAAGCACACTTGTATTTCAGCATTAAGAAACAAAAATAGGCGGTGTATAGAACTGTTAGTAACAGAAAATTTCTACAGAGAATTTGAGAAAGAAATTAAACAATGTGCAGATAGTAAGGGCATTAAAGCTCGACTGGTAGAGAACAAAATGTTCAATGATGTTTTACCCAAAGGTGTAAATCACCAAGGAATTGCTTTAAAAGTTACTCCTATTTTTCACAGCTTAAATATTGAAGAAATAGCTGAAAGATCAGGTGAAAACTCTACTATAGTCATTTTAGATCAAATTACTGATACACACAATATAGGTTCGATTTTAAGAACCTCAGCTTGTTTCAACATTGATGCATTGGTTTTACCGTATCACCATTCACCAAGCGAAAATGCATCTATCGCAAAAGCAGCAAGTGGAGCACTGGATATTGTCCCTCTAATATACGTTACAAACATAGTAAAGACGATGGAGTCTTTAAAAAAGATAGGCTACTGGTGTTATGGGTTTGATTGCAATGCAAAGGAAAATATAGATGAAATAAAGAATTTTGGGCAAAAAAGAGTAATTGTTTTTGGTTCTGAAGAGAAAGGAATGCGGAGACTAGTTAAAGAAAATTGTGATTATCTTTTAAAAATCCCAATGTCAAACGTAATTAACAGTCTAAATGTTTCAAACGCAGCAGCAATAGGACTATATTCCATCTACATTAAAACAAAAATCACTGCAAATTAGTTGCAATAAAACAAGGATGTCATTCCAGTATGTGATACTGGAATGTGTAATAGTTTAGACTTGATCTGACAGGCATGAATTAACTGAC
>NZ_JAFEVF010000006.1:0-52728 GCF_048054115.1 Wolbachia endosymbiont of Nasonia vitripennis
GTCAGTTAATTCATGCCTGTCAGATCAAGTCTAAACTATTACAATTTTTGGGAATTTCAACTTCACCAGAAAGAATTTGTTTGTTAAATAGTTCCATAGTATTATTTTGTCTATTTGCTTGATTACTTCTAAGACTTTTCTGATTTTGAATAGTGCTACTAGAATGATCTTTATTGTTGCTCTTTTTAGTAATCTCTGAAATTATTTTTAATGTTTTCCCTCTTCTTGTTGGTGATCCTTGTGATTGTTCTATTTCATTCTTAAATACTGGAAGTCCGACTTCTGATCCCATTACTTCTTTTTCCAATTCTGGAAGAAATTTCTCGGTGTAATAATTATAATATTTTTCTTGCTCTCTCAGTAATTTTTCTAATTTAATTAATATGTTCGGATCAGCTCCTTTGTTGAACAACTCTATGCATTTTGCGATAGTTCCATCTCCCTTTTTTAGATTTCCATGATTATGTGTTTTTTTTGTGACCTTTTTGTATATAGCATTGTACAATTGTTGATTAATATCTTCACTCTTCTGATGTTTTGCAAAACGACTTAGCATAACATTTCTCCATACATAACAAAATGTATGAATACCTCTTTAGCGTTAATTTTACATTAAAACTGGGCAGTTATGCCTTATTGCGGATAATTATAGCAATTTGCTAACTATTTTCTTTGCTGATTACTGATTTTACATTTCAACATAATTGCTTGCCTGTTGAACTAACATATCTATCACTTCTTTTACAGGCTTTTCTCTATCAACCATGCCAACACTTTGACCGGCCATTAAAGATCCTGTTTCAACATCTCCATCAATTACTGCCCTTCTTAAAGCTCCAGCCCAGAACTTTTCTATTTCAAGCTGCCCATCTTCTTTTGAGATTTCTCCATTTTGATATTTATCAATAATGTCTCTTTGATGCTCCATAAAATCGTCACTTGCTTTGTTAACTATAGCCCTTACTGGAATTACAGGGAAATCAGCACTAATCTGCACAGAAGATACAGCATTACGCGCAGCTGATTTGATGAATACTTCTTTAAAATTTTTGTGAGCGATTGACTCATTCGTGCAGACAAATAATGTACCTATTTGACAGCCACTTGCTCCCATTTCTAGGTAGTTCACTATCATTTCGCCTCTTCCTATTCCACCTGCAACAAACACCGGTGTTTTCTCATTTTTAAAATGAGGTAATATCTCTTGTGCGAGAACAGAAGTGCTAACAGGACCGATATGTCCTCCTGCTTCCATACCTTCTATTATTAACGCATCTACTCCCATTTTTACTAACCTTTTCGCGAGGCTTAATGCTGGTGCAAAACACATAACTTCAATGCCCGCACTCTTGATTTTTTCTATATTAGGCTTCGTTGGTAGTCCACCGGCAAGCACTATATGGCTTACTTTCGTTTCAATGCACACATCTATCAACTCACTCAACTTTGGGTGCATAGTAATTAGATTTACACCAAATGGTTTGTTAGTTAATTTCTGTGTCTCTATGATTTCTTTTTTCAGTAAGTCTGGAAACATTGCACCGCAAGCAATCACGCCAAATCCACCAGCATTTGAGATTGCTGAAACCAAATTTCTCTCTGAAACCCAGCTCATAGCGCCACCCATTATGGCAAACTCACTACCGAGAAAATTTGTTCCTTTTTTCCAGAGGCTACTTAACATATAACCTATATCATACGTTTAAAAATGTTTTGTTTATCTATAAATGTGTGTTTTAAAGCACCAATTATATGCAAGGCTATAAAGAGTATCATAAAATATGCAAGTATCGAGTGTAACTGATTAGCTGCACTAGCTAGATCTTCATTATGGTTAATTAATAAAGGGATATGGAAAAAATATTTGATCTCTTTGCTAGAAGCAGAAGACATGACATAACCAGATAGTGGCATTAGCACCATCAAAGCATATAAACCAAAGTGTATCGTTTTGCTCGCATTGAT
This sequence comes from Wolbachia endosymbiont of Nasonia vitripennis, assembly GCF_048054115.1. Taxonomy (NCBI): domain Bacteria; kingdom Pseudomonadati; phylum Pseudomonadota; class Alphaproteobacteria; order Rickettsiales; family Anaplasmataceae; genus Wolbachia; species Wolbachia endosymbiont of Nasonia vitripennis. The sequence continues at coordinate 1,966 of NZ_JAFEVF010000006.1, forward strand.
TACAAATCGAGAAAAATTGGCTGGTAATGGCGGAACATAAGTAAAGACGCGAAAAAATATACGTACTATAATTAATCCAAGAACGGTGATACCACAAGCCTTATGAACAGCGTATATGCTGAATTTAATTTCATTGCTAATCGGCAAACTTTTCATGTACAGCCCAGAACAAAGCATGCCAATAATAAAAGCAGACATTAACCAATGAATGATCCTTAAACCTAAACTATATTTATTGTCTTTCATTAATTTTGATTACTCTAAAGTAGAATTTATATAGTAGAAAAACTATTTCTCAATCAAAATTATCTATACATAATTTCGCTGCCTTGATCAACATAAGTGCAATAATTGTATGTGACACATAAACATTGTCTATCAGATCATGAAGAAGTGGTGAAGTTTTTGAGAGTTTTTCTATTGTAACGATGAGTTATAGCTTGTACAAGAAGCCTATTGACTTTAAGCACATTTTACCCTATACAATTCCAATACCTTAAGCTACCAAGCATGCCTGATCTAAAGACAATGATGCTAAACTTTGGCCCTCAGCACCCAACTGCACACGGGGTGTTACGTCTTGTTTTAGAGATGGATGGTGAAGTGATCGAGAGGGCAGATCCCCACATTGGACTTTTGCATCGCGGCACTGAGAAGTTAATAGAACATAAAACATATCTTCAAGCTCTGCCTTACTTTGACCGCCTTGATTATGTGTCACCAATGTCACAAGAGCATGCATATTCGTTATGTGTAGAGAAATTATTGCAGTGCGAAGTTCCGATTAGGGCAAAATATTTGCGTGTTCTATTTTGTGAGCTGACAAGAATACTAAATCATTTACTAAATATCTCTTCCCAAGCACTTGATGTTGGGGCGATGACTCCTCTTTTATGGCTCTTTGAAGAGAGAGAAAAAATACTCGAGTTCTATGAAAGGGCCTCAGGTGCAAGATTTCACGCAGCTTATATAAGGCCAGGTGGACTTGCAGCAGATATCCCAGAAGGTTTGATTGAAGATATTGCAAAATTTATAGAGCAATTTCCAAAGTATATAGATGATGTTGATGAGCTTCTAACAGAAAATAGGATATGGAAGCAACGCACTGTAGGAATTAGTGAAATATCAATAAAACAGGCGCTTGATTGGGGCTTTAGTGGACCAATGCTCCGTGCTGCTGGACTTGCTTGGGACTTGCGAAAAAGCCAGCCATATGAGATATATGATCAGTTAGATTTTGGTATACCTATCGGCCAAAATGGTGACTGTTATGATCGTTATTTAGTAAGAATGGCAGAGATTAGGCAGTCTGTTAGCTTGGTGAAGCAATGCATAGAGAAAATGCCTGAAGGGCCAATAAAAACTGAAGATAGAAAGATCTCTCCACCGCCAAGAGCAGAAATGAAAGAATCTATGGAGGCTATGATTCATCATTTTAAGCTTTATTCAGAAGGATATCATGTGCCAGAAGGTGAGGCATATGTGGCTGTTGAAGCGCCAAAAGGTGAGTTTGGAGTATATATAGTTTCAGATGGTACCAATAGACCTTATAGATGTCGAATAAGAGCACCTGGCTTTGCGCATTTACAGGCCTTAGATTTCATGGCAAAAGGACACATGCTTGCTGACATTGCAGCAATTATCGGTTCACTCGACATAGTCTTTGGTGAGATTGATAGGTAATTATTTTAAAATAGTAACTTAACTAATGGTTAAGACATCTTCTATCATAAATTGTATAAATTCATTGCCATTCCAGTAATTCATAGAGATTTTACCCAAAATGGCTTTAACATTACCCTGCATAATAGCAGAGCCAAGCTCAGTATTTGCACAGCGAAACGCAATAGCTTTGACCATAACATTATCGTCAGCAATAAAACATTTTATATGGTCAACTCCTATAACTTCCGGCTTTCTTATCTTTGCCCCTTGAATGATGAATCTCGGTTCAGGATTGCCAACACCAAATGGCTCTAAGCGTTGCAATTGATTCCACAAGGATAAGTTTATTGCTTTAGCTGTTACTATGCCATCGGCTTTTATGATTTTGTCATTTGTAGAGTTTGCAAATCTTTCAGTAAAAAAATCATATAGATCACTTATTTTACCTTCCTCAATCGAAAATCCTGCTGCCATACTGTGACCACCACCTTCAATGATTAGGTTGGTAAATTTTGCAGAAAGAACCGCAGCGCCAATATCTATCCCAGAAATTGACCTGCAGCTTGCTTTTCCTATTCCATTGTTTAAAGATATCACTATCGTTGGTAAGTGAAACTGCTCTTTTAGTCTTGATGCAATGATACCAATTATTCCCTGGTGCCAATTACCACTTACCATTATAAAATTTACACCTAAGTGGGCAAAATTTTCCGCTTGTGTTGTAGCTTCCAAAATAGCCTCATTTTCTAGCATTTTTCTTGCATTATTCAAATCTATTAGTTTTAGCGCGATTGAATGTGCATCATCATCATCATCGGTGGAAAGCAACCTTGCACCGAGCGATGCTTCTCCAATTCTTCCTCCGGCATTTATACATGGCCCAATACTAAACCCTAATCGCGAAACACTTGGTTTTTCAAGGATTCCCAAAGCGTCAAACAAAACACGTAAGCCAACATTTTTTCTTGCTGACATAACTTTTAATCCTTGTAAAACAAAAGCCCTATTTAGGCCTGTAATCTGCATAACATCACAGACAGTTCCAAGAGCAACCAAATCCAGTAGATCAAATAAATCTGGTTCTTTTTTGTTGGTAAAAAATCCTTGCTCACGTAGGCTTCTGTTAAGAGCAACAATTAGCAGAAATGACACTCCAACTGCTGCTAAGTTATTATAAGGAGAGCTCTCATCAAGGCGGTTGGGATTAACAACTGCTACAGCACTTGGTAATTTTTCTGTTCCAAGGTGATGGTCGACAACTATAATATCAAGTCCAAAGACTTTTGCATCTTCTATTGGTTGATATGCAAGCGTACCGCAATCAACAGAAATACATAAATCAATACCATTCTTTTTAAGTTGTAATAAAGCATCTGTGTTCAATCCATAGCCCTCATCAACACGATCTGGAATATAGATTATAGAGTGTGTCCCAATCGCTCTTAGGTACCTATTAATCAATGCTGATGACGTTGCACCATCAACATCGTAATCACCATATATTGCAATATTCTCATTATTGTTTATTGCTTTTATTATGTGAGAAACAGCTTTCTCCATATCAAGGAGGTGAAAGGGATCTGGTAATAGCGATCTGATTAGTGGGTGTAAGAAGTCATGTGCATTTTCTATGTTAACACCACGAGCAACTAATATTCTTGCTAATATTTCTGGCAACTCAAATCTCTGTATAAGAGTAAAAATCTCCCTTTGATCTGCTTCTTGTAACTTCCACAGTGCATTTGTTATGCTGCATTTTTCAATATCAAGTAGCATATTTTTTGTAAATAAAACTACTTTACCAGAACTTTTACGCTTGTTCTATAATTGTGTTAGACTTCTGTATAACCTAAAGAAAGATATAGGAGAGTGTCACTCGAAAGGAATCACATTTATTTTGACAAAGAGCATCTGTAAAATCTGATACTTCTTCTTGCATAACATGCTCTTTAATTAGTATTATATCTATATTAGCATATAAGTGTGAATATTATATTAGTGTAATTACTTTTTGGTATACATAACAAATTTATGCCTGGAAACAGTTTTTGGTTACTCAAACCTTTTCTACCTTTATTTCATATTCTTTAAAGTATTTTTTGCACTTTCTTTATAAAAACCATAGGTACCAATCGGTTTTTAGCTTAAGAATAAAGGTTAAGTATCTGGAATTCTGGACATAAAATCCTCCTGAAAGATTAGAAAGAAAATGCAGCGCACATACAACAGAATTTGAACACGTGCTGAAGAAGATACACTACGTTTTTTGTTGAAAAATTGACTGAAAAGTCTGCAGACGAAGATAGATTTTTGAGCTCTTAAAATACCTCTACTGTTAGAGTAAGGAAAGCGAGAAGGTTTGTCAAGCAATCTTTATTGGCTGTTGTACTAGAATTCAGTTTTTCGTATAATTTGCTAGAATTTGTGTGAAGAATTTTAAATATGAAAGGCCTATATATTAAAACTTACGGCTGTCAGATGAACGTTTATGACTCCATTTTAATGGAGAATATAGTTAAGCCTTTAGGGTTCAACGTTGTTAGTGATGCAGAACAAGCTGATTTGGTGATATTAAATACTTGTCATATTAGAGAAAAGGCAGCAGAAAAGCTTTACTCAGAGCTTGGAAGAATCCATTCATCACAAAAAAATAAGGAAATGACCATAGTGGTGGCTGGATGTGTAGCGCAAGCAGAGGGAGAAGAAGTGTTCAGAAGGGCTCCTTTTGTTGATATTGTTGTTGGTCCGCAGAGTATCGCTGTTTTACCGGAGCTGATAGTCAAAGCAAGCAGAAGTAAAGGTCATGTAATAAATACTGATTTTCCAGAAGTTGCGAAGTTTGATAAATTGCCAGATGAATGCTATGGCAATAGCCAGGGGTCTTCTGCGTTTCTTGCCATACAAGAAGGTTGTGATAAATTTTGTACGTTTTGTGTGGTACCATATACACGCGGGGCTGAGTATTCACGACCAGTAAATGAAATATTCCGTGAAACATTGAAGTTAGTTGCAAATGGGGCAAGGGAAATCAATTTGCTCGGTCAAAATGTTAATGCTTATCATGGAGAGTGCGAAGGAGAGGTGTGGGATTTAGGAAAATTAATTAGTCACATTGCTAAAATTGAAAAGCTAGAAAGAATCCGCTACACAACTTCTCATCCAAGAGATATGCACGAATCTCTCTACTTGGTACATGCGGAGGAATCAAAACTCATGCCGTTTGTTCACCTACCTGTGCAGTCAGGTTCGAATAAAATATTGCATGCAATGAACAGGAAACACACTGCAGAGGAGTATTTGGAAATAATAGACAGATTTCGCAAATTGAAACCTGAAATCGAATTTTCTTCTGATTTTATTGTTGGTTTTCCTGGAGAAACTGAAAAAGATTTTGAGGAAACTATGAAGTTAGTAGAAAAAGTAAAGTACGCTCAGGCTTATAGTTTTAAATATAGCCCAAGGCCAGGAACGCCAGGGGCGGAAAGAAAAGATCAAGTACCAGAAGAGGTTAAAACAGAGCGTCTTCTTCGTTTACAGGAATTAATTAGCAAGCAACAACTTGAATTTAATCAGAGTATGATAGGAAAAACTATTCCTGTTCTATTCGGTGATAAAAAAGGTAAACACCAAAATCAAATTATTGGTAAAAGCCCATACATGCAATCAGTATGCGTTGATGATCCTGACGATAAATACAAAGATAAAATAGTAAATGTAAGGATATTGGAAGCTCGGCAAAATAGTTTGTTGGGATGCGCTGCCTAATTAGAGAAAAGTGCTCCCATGGTCTCATGTAGAAGCACTTTGTGTGTTTTTATAAGTTTATAAGCTATCTAGATTTAATCCTTAAAGGACTACAACTCTCTGTTACGCAATCATATGAGACTTGATATAATAGATTTGCGGGATTTTTTTTCTTTTCCCACTGATAGTGTACTTTTTCAACCTTTCCAGAATTATTATATTCATAAGAAAGCGATCTCCAAATAACGCTGCTTTTACTATTATTTTTGTTAGCATCGTGAAATTTCTGATAAGGCCAACTGTTATTGTCTTTATTCATCTTTAACTTAAGTAAATAAGTCTGATTTATTAATATGCTGTATAATAATGTCAACACCTATCAATGTTTATAGAAACAGAGTTTTTGGATTTGTAATTTTCTGGAAAGCTCTATATTCTTTGATTTTATCCAGTTAAAATGAATATGAAGTATTATCCTGATACAAGCAGCAGTCCTGATTTTTCATTGCTAGAAAAGGAAATCATAAAATTTTGGCAGGAAAATAAAATTTTTGAGCAGTCAGTCGAGAAACGTTCCAAGGATCATTGTTTTGTATTTTATGATGGGCCTCCGTTTGCAAATGGACTTCCGCATTACGGACACTTGCTTACTGGTTTTATAAAAGATGCATTTGCAAGATATCAAACTATGCTGCAAAAAAGGGTTGAACGCAGATTTGGTTGGGATTGCCATGGGCTACCGGCTGAGATGGGCGCGGAAAAGGAACTTAGAATATCTGGTAGAACTGAGATAGAGAAATTTGGCATTGAAAAATTCAATAATCATTGCCGTACTTCTGTGATGAAATTTTCATCAGAATGGGAGAAGTATGTAAATAGACAAGCAAGATGGGTAGATTTTCACAATGACTATAAGACTATGGATAAGTCATTCATGGAGTCGGTCATGTGGGCATTTAAGCAGCTTTATGATAAAGGTCTGGTGTATGAATCAATACGCGTTGTTCCCTATAGCTGGGCGTGCGAAACTCCACTCTCTAATTTTGAAACAAGGCTTGATAATGCATATAGAGAAAAAATTAGCAAAGCTGTAACTGTTGCTTTTGAACTTTTAGAAAATCCAAAGCAATTTAAACAAAAATGTAGATTACTTGCTTGGACTACAACGCCTTGGACGTTGCCGAGCAATCTTGCACTGGCAGTAGGGGAGGATATTGAGTATTGTATGGTGTTAGTAAATGGTGAAGTCTGCATCTTTGCTGAAAGTTATTTAGAGAAATTTGTCAGCCACTGTGAACAAAGCAATATTCAATATGAAAACTGTAATACAAAACTTAAAGCGAGTGATCTTGCAGGTCTTTCCTATAAACCACTGTTTGATTACTTTAAAGATACAAAGAATGCGTTCCGTGTTTTCATTGCTGATTATGTTACAGGAGAAGATGGTACTGGTGTTGTGCACACTGCTCCTGGATTTGGTGAAGAAGATTTTTACCTTTGCCAAAGCCATGATATTCGAGCTGTTTGTCCAGTTGATAACGCTGGAAAATTTACTACTGAAGTTTCAGATTTGGCAGGAGTTCATGTTTTTGATGCCAATGATACAGTAATCAAGAAATTAAAAAGGCAGGGGAGCTGGTTTAAAACTGAGCAATATATTCACAATTATCCACACTGCTGGAGAACTGACACTCCTTTAATCTACCGCACTATGCCTTCTTGGTATGTTGCTGTGACAAAGTTTAAGGGAAGAATGACAGAGCTAAATAAGAGAGTTAATTGGATGCCAAATCATATAAGAGATGGTCAATTTGGAAAATGGCTTGAAGGAGCGCACGACTGGTCTATTTCACGCAATCGATTCTGGGGTACTCCAATTCCTGTGTGGAAATCAGACGATGCAAAATATCCAAGAGTGGATGTGTATGGCTCAATAGCAGAACTAGAGCGAGACTTTAATGTTAAGATAGATGACTTGCACAGACCGTTTATCGATACTTTGACGAGACCAAATCCTGATGATCCAACAGGAAAATCAGTTATGCGTCGTGTGCCTGATGTGTTTGATTGTTGGTTTGAGTCTGGCTCGATGCCGTTCGCGCAAGTTCACTATCCGTTTGAAAATAAAGAATGGTTCGAGAAAAATTTCCCTGCGGATTTTATCACTGAATATATAGCACAAACAAGAGGATGGTTCTATACGCTTTTTGTGCTTTCCACTGCTTTATTTGACAGTGAGCCATTTAAGAACTGCATATGCCACGGTGTGGTTCTTGATGTGAAAGGGCAGAAATTATCCAAACGTCTGAATAATTATGCGGACCCAATGGAAGTGTTTGACAAATATGGTTCTGATGCGCTGCGTTTTCTTATGCTGTCTGGTTCCATTGTCTGCGGTGGTAATTTACTACTCGACAAAGAAGGAAATTTAGTGCGTGATGTTCTGAAAAACGTAATAAAACCTATTTGGAACAGTTATCACTTTTTTACTATGTATGCAAATGCAGATGGAATTAAAGCTGAGATTTGTAGGGATTATCAGAATACTATTGATTGCTACATGATTTCAAAATGTTTTGAAGCTGTGGAAGGTATGCGAGCTTCTATGAACAACTATAACTCTCAGGAAGCTTGCAAAATCTTGACAGATTTTTTTGAAGTGCTAAATAATTGGTATATTCGTCGCAGTCGCGAGCGTTTTTGGAAAAGTGACTTAGATCAAGATAAAACCGACGCTTATAATGTTCTATACACAGTTTTTTATTACATACTACGGGCTGCAGCTCCTTTGTTGCCACTTATAACAGAGACTATATGGCAGGGGCTGAAGTATAAGGAAACATCTGTTCATTTGGCTGATTTTCCACAATTAGATAGATATAATAGTGAACTCATTGCCAAGATGGATTTGGTAAGGGAAATATGTAATGCTGCACTCTCTATTAGAAACATGTTTAACATACGTATAAGGCAGCCACTTGGTAGCATGACTATTTATCATAAGTCTTCCTGCAATTTTCTTGAAGATGAATATCAAGAGATGGTAAGAGATGAGGTGAATGTAAAAGCACTAGAAATAGTAAGTGAATTGAAAGAGGTTGCATCACTAGAGTTAAAATTAAATTTTCCTGTGCTTGGAAGAAAAGTTCCAGACAAAATCAAGAAACTAGTTCAATACGTTAAGGAAGGAAAGTGGAAGCAAGTTGAAAACGAACAGATATTTTTGGGAGATGAAACAGAGAGCTATACTATGGAAAAAGGTGAATATGAACTATTATTAAAAGCAAACAGTGAATATTCTGCTGTGTTTGATAATAACAAAGGAGTTGTTATTCTAAATACTGAATTAAATAATGAACTAATTCTAGAAGGGCTGGCAAGAGATATTGTGAGGCTTATTCAAGAAACTAGAAAACAAGCTGATTTTCATATATCAGATAGAATTAGAGTAACAATAAAAACAGAAGATGAGAAAATTAAGGAAGCAATAAATACATGGGTTGAATATATAAAAGATCAGACCCTTGCCTTATCTTTGGACACTAATAAAGAGATCGAGGCCGATTTCTATTCTAAGGAATACCAAGGTTTGACAGTTGGTATTAAGTTAATAAAGTTGCAAAGTTAGTAATGTTTATGCTATACTTAAATTGCTTTAAGTAGGGTGGTGATATGAATCAAGTTGTTGCAGATGGTCATAGAGAAGTTATTGATTTAAATAACAATAGTGATGGTTTAGGTAAAGTAGAATCTATTTCCAATGTTGCTTTGGAAGAGGAAGAAGAGTTTTTTGATGCTATGGAAGATGTTTCTAATGTAGAAGAAGGGAATGATTTAGGTCTTGCTAATTCAGAAGAGGAAGAAGAGTTTTTTGATGCTGTAAGTAAGCAGGATTGGTTAATTAAACAAATAGCTGCTTTTAATGTTCCACTCAGTATATTTCATTATAAAGATTATAATTCTGAGTTTTTTACTTCCTGGTATAATATGTCAAGTGAAATATTTAAGGAAATAAACAGAGCTTGTCCAGAGAAGAAAGTATTAAATTTAGCTCTGTCAATTTTAATGCTTCCTTATATTGCTTTTACTGCACTGGGATTGGTCATATACAATAGATTGAGAATAAACAGTAAGACACAAGAAGGTGTAGGAGAAGATAAGACACAAAAGAGTGAGGCAAGTGTACCAAAAAGACTGGCATATGGCGTTCTTGCTGCAATAGCAATTTTTGTTAATGTGGCTGTGCTAACAGCCTTAGTTATTCCTGCAACAGTTGCTTTGGCTACTTTTTATCTTTTAAATAGAGAGTTAGTCCATTCTTTAGTTACTGTTCTTAAAATAAGTACGGGGCAGTATTCTAATAAGCACCAAAATATTGAGGTATCTTTTCATGAAACAGAAGTTCCTGAGCCAAGCATTGAATATGATATGGAAATAAAGTTTCCACCACAATTTAAACAATTACTTAAAGATTTATGCGAGAATGAAGATAATAAGTGGTTTAATGTGACACGAGATTCAGAGCATAATACCATACTAAAATTGTCAACTAACATCAATTTAAAAAATGGTCTTAAGCCCTTGCATAATGAAATTAAGAATGTGCTTGCAACTTCAATTCAAGAATTTGCAAAAACTATGGAAGAGCTGATGAAGCTAGAAAAGAAAGAGATTACATATGATAAACTGAAGGAATTGTTGAACGAATTCAGGCTGAAAGTTGTAGATAGTATAGGCCATCAATTGACAACTCATTTGATAGAAAATGCTTATCAAGTTGCCTTCATACAAGCAATTAAGTTTCAGCAAAATAGACGGGGAGAAGATTTTTCACTGGAGGATGAGCTAAAAAATACTTTAGTGAAACAGAAATTAGAAAGTCAAGGTAAGGAATTACCAAATGAGAAAGAGATGATAATAAAAGATCTGAGAGAAGCAGGAGCAAAAGTACCAGATATCTTAGAAGATAGTGAATTTCCTGTATTTAAAGCAGAATGGGAACGGCTTAAAGAAGAAGGGAAAATAGCTAAGAGGACAATCATTGATGTTTATAAAGAGAAGTATCGTGAAGAAACAGGAACAGCTCTAAATAGTGCTAAAAAAGAGATTGAGAATTTAAGAAAGGCAGGGCATGAAAGGTATCACAGTGTACGTCAAGAATTAGAAAAAATGTCTGATGATAAAGAGGGAAATAACTCAATAAATGATGATTTAAAAAGGAAATTAGAGGATCTTTTTAAGTTCGAGTATAATGATCAAGAAGTTGAGCAAAAGCTAATAAAATCAGTAATGAAAAAAGCAAAGGGTGAGTTAGGTCGATTAGGCATGCTTAGCTTAATAGATCAGTTTCAAAGTTTAGAAAAGAAGATAAAACATCATTCTAGCAAGAAAAGTTTAAAAGAAGCTTTAGATGAAGTGAATGATTTTATAGCAAAGATGTATTTAGAAATAACGAAACGTAAAACGCAAGATTTGTTTAAAAGTCAAGCAAAGGGTATAGAGAATTCATGTAAGCTGTTAGAGGAAAAGGAGCCGGATTTAGTACAGAGGATTAATGTGCACCGAGTGAAAATTGCAGAATGCTTAGATCAACCTATATCGTTAAGAGAAGTAATAGAAGAAAGTGAGGATTTAAATAAGTACTTAGAAGATGAGCGAAAGAGAAAAGGAGAAAAGCATCCAAGTACAAAATTAATAGAGAAGCACTTGCAAAATAACCAAGAAATTCTAAAAGCATTAAAACAGTTAGAATTAGAAAAAGAAGGATTGTTGATAAATAAAAAAACAAAAAATGATTATAGAGAAGAACTAGAATCTCGTGAAAAAATAAAATTTGCAATAATAGAAGATGATTTACTGAAAGCATTCAAGCATGAAACTTTTGATGAAGAAGAAATTAAGAAGTTATTAGAGGAAGCGGAACTTGAGTGCTACTTGGCAGAAAAGTGCATAAAAACTCCTATTATTAAAATAAAAAATAATATCAAACACTTTTGTCAAGATTTATTGTCTCCTCTAGTAGATAGATTAGCAAATCTTATAATAAATAATGTACCAAAAGATAATGAGAGTGGTTTGTGGAGGATTTGGAACTCTCTCAAAGTTGGTTTTAATTATAATGTGATTGGATGGTCAGCTACTGTAAACAAAGATAATAGCACAGAAGGGAAAGCATTGAGTGTGGCACATGATACTCATAAGGAAGTAGAGATATTTCTTCAACATTTTCAATCAAGTTATGAGGAAGTAGGAGTTTTTTTGGGTAATTTATTTTCTGATGATGGAACGACATTTAAAAATGATGTATGGCCTAAAGTAGAAGAGCATTTGCATGGAATGTGGGATAGGTTTTTCAAGGATATTGAATTCAAGATAGGGAATAAATTGGATGAAGTAAACGTGACACAGCAAAATCAGGAAACGGCGATTACGGCTTAATTGTAATAGTTTAGACTTGATCTGACAGGCATGAATTAACTGACAGAAGAATTAACAAAGTCAAAACCAAAATCAGCATCCTGTTTAATGCTATCAATATTTTTCTGATAAGCAATATGCATACTATCAAAAAAGGTTTGCATAGGAGTCTTACCATAGCAATATTTACCTGAATGCGGTCTAGATCTATTGTAAGAATGCACCCAATGGTCTACGTCTAACTGAAGTTCTGCCAAAGAGGTGTAAATTTTCTTTCTAAAGATAATATTGTAACATTCATCTTGCATAGTTCTGTGGAACCTTTCACATATGCCATTAGTCTGTGGAGAACGAGCTTTGGTTCGAGAATGATCAATATTTTCTACCCCTAAATATAGCTGGTAAGCGTGATTTTCAGGTCTGCCACAATACTCTGTACCACGATCCGTCAAAACACGTAGCAATGATACTTTCTGTTCATCAAAGAACGGTACTACCCTATCATTAAGAAGATCTGCAGCTGTGATAGCAGTCCTTTCTGTGTAAAGCTTAGCAAAAGCAACTCTGGAATAGGTATCAACAAAGGTTTGCTGGTAAATTCGTCCAATACCTTTGATATTACCAACATAATAACTGTCTTGGCTACCTAAGTATCCTGGATGCTCTGTTTCAATTTCTCCATGGGCCTCTTTTTCTTCCTTAGCCTTTTCTAGAGCTGTTATCTGTTCTTCTGTTAAAATGATACCATCCTGAGCTACTTTTGCTTCTAATGCCTTTAACCTCTTTTTAAAATTTTCAAGATCGTTTCTTTGCCACACTGATCTTATTCCACTTGCAGAGATGAGAATTCCTCTCTTTTTCAGTTCGTTTGCTGCTCTTTCTTGTCCGTATGCTGGAAACTCTATTGCTATTTCAACTACTGCTTTTTCTATATCCTCCGACACTCTATTTGCATACAATGGCTTGCTTTTGCTTATCTCGTGTAAAGCCTCTTCTCCTCCTGTTTCATACAGTTCTTTGAAGCGGTAAAATGTATCCCTTGAATATCCCATTACTTTACACGCCTGTGATACATTTCCTAATTGCTTTGCAAGTTCTAGCAATCCCAACTTTGGTTTTAGTATTTTTTCTTGTGTTGTATTCATATCTGACACTCCTTTAAAACTTGTCTATATTTTTATCTTACTTTGTTTGCTTGTCAGATCAAGTCTAAACTATTATAGCTTAATAATGAGCTCTCAAAGTTCCTTCAGTATTTTCACACACTAAGTTGACTATCATATTTGATTCTTTTTGGATTTCCTCTTCAGTTAAAGTGTGAGTTGGAGAGCAGAAAGTAACTGAAAATGCTATAGACATCTTATTCGATTCTATATTGTTTCCATGATATACATCAAATATCAAAACTTCTGTGATGAGCTCTGAGCTTTTTTTCACCATATTGATTATACTGCCTGCTGCTACATCTTTATTTACAATAAATGCAAAGTCGCGTTTTACACTTTGATATTTATAATCGATAAATTTTTTTCTACTTATAGGTAAATTTTCGATATTTTCTAATATCAACTCAAAGCCTACAATTTTTTGTTTGATGTTAAAAAAATCCAATATACTCGGATGCAATTCTCCAAAATAACCAACTATTTTACTTCTAAAAGATAAGGAGCCTGATTTTCCTGGGTGATAATATTCTTTTTCTGCTCTCTCTATTGCTAAATTATCACAATTGACATTAAAAAGTTCCAAAGCTGTTATGAGGTCAGCCTTTGCGTCAAAAATATCTATTTTTCTATCAGTGTTATAGTGGTTTTTCGGCGAATTATTTCCTGATCTAATTCCACTTAAAACGTACTTAGACTGAGCCTCACCATTATAAATTGGTCCAATTTCAAAAATTGCGAGATCAGATATCCCGTGAGCAATATTATCTGCAGTGACTTGCAACAAATTTGGTATGACACTTGGCCTCATTATATTGAAGTTATTATTAAATGGATTATCGATAATGAATAACTTATTCAAGTAACCAAACTTTTCAGCTATTGATTCACTCATAAAAGACCAAGTTATCACTTCATGAAATCCTCTGCTTGTCATTAAAATGCGCAAATCATCTTGTGTCTCTTCTTCTACTGTAACGTCTTCTGCTAGTTGCTCTTCCTTTATTTTATCATAGCCGTATATTCTTACTGCCTCTTCAACTAAGTCAGCAGGTATGGTTACGTCCGGTCTCCAGCTTGGTACTTGTATATTCCAATTACCTTCGGTTTTTTTATCGATACTAAACCCTAGCTTTGTTAAAATATCGAATAGCTCATTAGGTGATGCAGATACACTTCCAAGTTTGTTTGCATCTTGATAATCAAAATTTATCTTGGTATCAGCCTTATTCAGATTGCCAGCAGACACTACGCTTGAGATTTCTCCACCACATAACTCCAAAATCACCTGGGCTACAAGATTCAGCCCATCAAGAATGAATCCATGATCAACTGAGCGTGCAAACCTGTAACTTGAGTCTGTGGAGATGCTGAGCTGCCTTGAAGATTTAGTGATAGAGATGGGGTCAAACCAAGCAGACTCTAAAAAGATATCAGTAGTCTCAAGAGTGCATTCACTGTACTTACTGCCCATAATTCCAGCAATTGCATGAACATTTTTATTATCAGAAATAACGCTTATGTCTTTGTTTAATAAGTACTCTTTATCATTTAAACCAATAAATTTTTCTTCGTCATTTGCTTTGCGTACTATGAGCTCTCCTTCTATTTTTTTTGCATCATACGCGTGCATCGGGCGCCCGAAAGATATCATAATGTAATTAGTAATATCAACTATTGCAGAAATGGAGCGCATTCCTATCGATTGCAATTTATCTTTTAGCCACTTTGGGCTTTCTTTATTTTTTACATTGGCAATGTATATTCCACTAATAAAGCTCTCCCCGTCAGTAACTTTGACGTTTACTGGTGAATTTATAGAGCAGGCAAGTTGTGGAACGCTTAAAGTCTTGAGTATCCCAATTCCAGTTGCTGCTAGATCACGTGCTATTCCGTAGACGCCTAAGCAATCCCCACGATTTGGAGTAACATTTATATCAATCACAGAATCACAATTGAAAAATTTGTCCCCTATTTTATAATCGGCAGAAAGCTCAATTATTCCTTCACTTTCCTCTTGAGTTATCGCAAGTTCGAGAGCAGAGCAGAGCATCCCTTCACTTAACACTCCTCGTATTTTCATAGACTTAATAGTGAAATCACTTTCTGGCAATGTGCTACCAAGAGATGCAAGTACAGTCTTCATGCCTTCTTTAACATTTTTTGCTCCGCAGACTATCTGCAGAACTTTACTTCCATCATTTACTTTACATAATTTTAATTTATCAGCATTTGGATGAGGTGCGACTTCTAATACTTCTGCAACAACAAACCCGGCCAATCTGGAATTGTCGATCACATTCTCTACTTCCAACCCTATGTGAGTTAATTTATCAGTAATTTCCTCTAAACTAGCATTGGTTTCTAAGTACTCTAATAACCAAGATAATGTGAATTTCATCTATCTAACAAGAAACAAAAATTCATTGTAATGTAAAATGTGATGTTTTTAAAGTTTGTTGTAATAAGTGGCTTCTATATTGCAAGAAACAACAGAGAAGCCTACTCTTTCTACAAAGAAAGAATTTTCTTTATATCACCTTTGCAGTCCATTTCCATGCAGAGTTGAATGTTCATATTGTGATCATCTATATGGAAATTATAAATGTAAGCATCACCAGTGAAATTTCCTATAACATCATGGCTTTCATTTAGCATTTCACCTGCCATGTGGAAAAGACCAGTGTCTGAGTTAGAAGAATAATCTGTAAACTTGATGTACCCGTTACCACATTCCTGTTCTAAATTTAAAGGTGGATTAGTAAAATCTATTTCGTTCATAATTGCCTCATATTAAAATTAAATTATAGTTAAAATAAGATGTTAAGTCAAGAATTTAGAATAAGATTGGTAGCTGACTATAATTTGCATTTTAATTGTATATTTTGTTAATATGTTAATGCTATAATAATACAGAGCTCCTTATATTAATTCTTGACTTTATTCTATAAAATTTATACTTTATTTACTGCTGCAGTTTAAGTATACAGGGTCAAAATGGCGTTAAATCCGCTAGAACAATTTAAAGTATATACAATAATAGAACTACCAAAATTATTTGGGTATGACATAAACTTTACCAACTCATCTCTTTTTATGATGATCTCGGTGATATTAATGGTACTGTTTTTGCTCCTTGGAATAAGAAAAGGTGCAGTAATACCAGGATATTTGCAAGCTGCAGTTGAATATGTATATGATTTTGTTGTTTCAATAATAGAAAGTAACACTGGAAGCAAAGGTTTGGAGCACATTCCTTTGATATTTACAGTATTTATTTTCATTTTATCGTGTAATTTAGTTGGTGTTCTTCCTTATAGTTTCACAGTTACAAGTCATGTGATAGTTACCTTCGCTTTATCAATGGTGGTTTTTACTTATATAACGATTGTTGGGTTTAAAGAAAGAGGAGTAGAATTTTTACGCATATTGCTACCAAAAGGAACTCCTTCGTGGCTTGCACCTATAATCATCATTATTAAATTATTTGCTTATTTAGTAAGACCGATTAGTTTATCAATAAGGCTTGCAGCAAATATGATTGCGGGTCATACAATCATCAAAGTGATAGCAGGATTCGTCATAAATATGAACATATTTTTTACACCTGCACCTTTTTTGTTTATAATTGCACTAATAGGATTTGAAGTATTTGTTGCAGTTTTGCAAGCTTATATATTTACTATATTAACATGTGTATATTTGTCAGATGCAGTAAAGTAATTGACTTCCTTGCAGAATATTTTACAATTATATTATAAAGAAATAGTTAAAGGTAATATATGGATTTAGTGGCTTTAAAATTTATAGCAATTGGTTTGGCTGTATTTGGAATGCTCGGTGCTGGTTTAGGTATAGCTAATATCTTCTCTGCTATGTTAAATGGGATTGCGAGAAATCCTGAGTCAGAAGGTAAAATGAAAAGTTACGTTTATATTGGTGCTGCCATGGTTGAAATCATGGGGTTGCTTGCGTTTGTACTTGCAATGTTATTAATATTTGCTGCTTAACAGATGCCACAGCTTGATATTTCAACTTTCTCTTCTCAAATTTTTTGGTTTTTAATTTTTTTCTCTTCACTTTTTTTTGTAGTGAGTTGTTTGTTTTTACCGAAGTTAGATGAAATAATAAGCACTAGAAGTAAAGAAGTGTTAGATTCATTTAATAGTTCTATTCACCTTTTAAGACTTACAGAAGAGCAAATTGCCAAGTATAATGCAGCTTTAAATCAAGCTAGAGTACGGGCAAAAAAAATCATAGATGATGCATTTGCTCAAGTAGAAGAAATGAGAGCGAATGTTAAGGATATATTGGAAGAGGAAGACAAGAAGATGATTAAACTTGTTGAAGAAAAGGTAGTACAATTTAAATCTAAGTATATTAGTGAATTAAAACAAATGGCTACTAGTATTGCTTTGATTTACTATACTAAGTTAACTAATTCTGAGATTGAAGAGGAATTTGTTGCTGATTTGGTATCCAAAGAATTTTAGGGTTTTTATGTCTACATTACTAGTTATAAGCCTTGCTTTTTTAGTAGGTTTTATCCTCTCATATAAATTGCTAAGGAAGGTAATAAAAAACGCGCTTAACAATAAACGTAACAAAAGCAAGTTTTCAAGTGAAGAAACTGAAAAATTCAGAAAAGATATGTTGGAGTATTACAAAAAATCTTCTGAAAAATACAAAAAATTAGATGCAGAAGTTAACAAAATGATGAATGAAGCACTTGATAAGGCTAATAGTATTATTAAGCATAATAGACAGCAACTCGATCAAACGTTAGATGAAAATTCCCATTCTAATTTGAAGAAAGTTACTGACCAAGTTGAAAAAGCTCTTGGGGATTTACAAGCTAACACAGCGAGTATAGCTGCTGATGCTGTAAAAAAAATAATGCATGAACGTAAAGATGATAAGCGTAGTAGTGAGGTTATATCTTCGTTTTCACGTGACTTGAGCAAAAAGTTGCATTAAGTTTAATGCCTGTACTTCAAACTGATAATGTAGAAAAAATTAAATTTGATTCTAGTTTATGCAAAGAACAAGAGAAACTTTTCTACTATAGGTTTAATATAATTCCTTGGCAAAAATTAAATGATACTACTTTTTTTATGGTTGAAGACATAAGCCAAGATATCAACCTTTGGGTCGAATCTCATTACGGTATTGAATATGTATTGATAAAAGTAGATAGCAAACAGATTTTAAATCTTCTTAACTCACACTTTGGTATTTCAGAATTCGCAAGTAACTACTTATATTATAAGAATCCTAATTTTTCAGCTAAAAGCATTAGGCTCAGTTCAATCTTTTTTTCCTCTTTCTTTGTTATGATTTCGACTTTAACACTGACAAAAAAATATGCATATTTTGCTTTGGTGTTGATATTTATAATCGGATGTTCTAGTTCTTTATTCAAATTTGTAACTAAAATTTTTGGCTTGCGTAAAATTTCTAACCAAAAAGCAGATTATGATAAGATGAATGAACCTATATATACTATTTTATTGCCTGCTTTTAAAGAGAATGCGGTTATAAAGCAATTGATTAAGAGCATTGAAAGTTTGGATTATCCAAAATCAAAATTAGATGTAAAGCTTGTGATAGAGAGCGATGATCAAGAAATGTTGGCAGCTATAGAAAAATGCACTTTACCACAGTATTTTGAAGTAATAAAAGTGCCTCATTCTCTGCCTAGAACAAAAGCTAAGTCATGCAATTATGCTATGAGCTTTGCTAGAGGAAAGTATGTGGTAATATATGATGCAGATGACAAGCCAGATCCGTTGCAGTTAAAAAAAGCACTAATTGAATTTAATAAGGGCGACGAAAAGTTGGCTTGTGTACAGGCGAAATTAAATTACTATAACTTTGGTTGCAATTTTCTTACAAAATTCTTTTCTCTCGAGTATATGGACTGGTTTCAATATTTTTTGCCTGGATTTCAAAAAATGAACATGCCAATACCTTTGGGCGGTAGCAGTAACCATTTTTCAGTGGAAATTTTAAAGAAAGTGCTTTTTTGGGATGCTTACAATGTCACTGAAGACGCTGACCTTGGTTTGAGACTTGCGCAAATGGGATATAAAACCAGGATTATTGATTCAGAAACATTGGAAGAATCACCAACTACTGTGTTTGCTTGGATCAAACAAAGAGCACGCTGGATTAAAGGTTATATGCAAACTTATATCGTTCATTAAAAAAATATAAAATTACTTTTTAAGCACACTGGGCTTAAGGGAGTTTTGCTATTAAACCTTTTTGTTGGTTCCTCAGCTTTTATATTTTTCACGACTCCTTTTTTGTTACTTTCATTGGTGCTGACTCAAATTTTGAATGAATTATTCTTATATTATTTTATAATAGTATACGGTATTAACTTGATTTTTTTGATAATAGCTATCAGACAACAAAAAATGCCTTTTTATTTTTATATAGTATCAATATTTTTTCCCGTCTATAGTCTACTACATAGCGTTGCAGCTTTTCTCGCTTTGTGGGAATTTGTTATTCACCCTCAGCAATGGAATAAAACTCAGCATGGATTATGGAAGCAAAACCTGTAGCTATTTGGCTTTTTCTCTGCTCTCTCATGGTGATTTGCATGGTGGGAATTGGTGGATTTACCAGACTTTCAAAAGCAGGATTGTCAATCACGGAATGGAAACCAATTACCGGAACATTGCCACCGCTGAGTGAACAAGA
This sequence comes from Wolbachia endosymbiont of Nasonia vitripennis, assembly GCF_048054115.1. NCBI lineage: Bacteria > Pseudomonadati > Pseudomonadota > Alphaproteobacteria > Rickettsiales > Anaplasmataceae > Wolbachia > Wolbachia endosymbiont of Nasonia vitripennis. The sequence goes on from NZ_JAFEVF010000006.1 coordinate 21,666, forward strand.
CTGGCTAAAAGAAAAATCAAAATATGAAGCTACACCTGAATATAAAGCATTTAATTATGGTATGAGTATGGAAGAGTTTCGCACCATATACTTAATAGAATATGTGCACAGGTTAATTGCAAGGCTGACAGGTTTAGTTTTTATCTTACCATTTATATACTTTACACTAAAAAAAAGAATACCTAAAAATGCAGTAATAAGGTTATCTACAGCACTATTATTTGGAATTTTACAAGCTTTTGCTGGTTGGTATATGGTAAAAAGCGGTTTAGTAGTCAATCCTCATGTTAGTCACTATAAGCTTGCACTTCACTTACTGCTTGCGTTGGTTATCTTTGCATTATTGTCGTATCAATTTTTTGATTACCAAATCAAACCAAGGCAAACTAAACTTAAGGTTAGTACATGTTACATATGGATAATTTTAATCCTAGTGACAGTACAAATAATCTTCGGTGCATTTGTTGCAGGGCTAAATGCTGGTTTAATTTACAATACCTTTCCACTGATGGATGGACAAATTGTTCCAGAAGATTTATTTTTCTTACAGCCTACATGGCTCAATATCTTTGAAAATAGAGTAACAGTGCAATTCATACACCGGGCATTGGCATTGCTGATATTAGTTCTGACAGCAATACTCACAATAAAAAATGCTAGTGTAAAACCAGCATATATTATGCTACTCTCCGTCATTATTCAGGTAATTTTAGGAGTAGTCACTTTGTTGCTGCATATACCAATGGCCATTGCCATAGCCCATCAAATGTTTTCATTTATCTTATTTGGGTCAGGTTTATATTTCTTGTGTTATTTAAGAAAGCAGATCTAATACCAAATCACCAGCCTGTACATTTTTCCCCTCTGTAACAGGGATATTTTTTATCACCATTTCTGATTCAGCACATATGATATTTTCCATTTTCATTGCCTCCACAACAAAGAGAGGTTGTCCTATTTCTACCTGATCTCCAGCATTTACGTGTAATTTAACTAATAAACCAGATATTGGAGATTTCACAGTGTCTACTGAAATCCCTTCTGTTTTGTTGTTTAGCATTAATTTGCTTAGTTTAGCTACATGAGGTTTCAATACACAACATTTAGCTTTCATACCTGCGTGTCTTATAAAGTATTTGCTGCCTTGCCTTTCTATTTTAAGTGCTATGTTGGTATCGCCATTAATTATGATATGTAGCAATCTATAACTTGATTTCCACCTACCTACCACGGAGTATTTATTGTGGTTATATACTGTTGTTAATATATTATCTTGGTATTTTGCATTTATGGAGTACTCATTGTCATTTATTTTCACTATGAATAAATCTCTTGCATGGTCATCTGTTGTTTCAATGCCATAAGGTATCATCCGAGTAGCTGACACTGGTGCCCCTTCTTTTTTACTAGATTCCAGTGTCACGCACTGAAATGACACCTGAGTTGTTTCATTTACTGCTTCGTGATAGTACCTTTCTTCATTTTCTAAATGAACATACAGTGCAGCAAAAATAAATATTTTAATATATTCCTCTGTGATAAAATCGCCTTGAAACCCACTGGGATAATGGTCTGGAATGAATCTTGTGTGGAGTTTTGCTGCAATAAAGTTTGGATGATGGAAAATGGATTCTAGAAATTCTATATTATTTGTTACTCCTTCTATATAACATTCAGACAATGCTTTTTGCATTCTGCTGATTGCTTCTATTCTATCTTTTCCATAGGTTATAATTTTTGCAATCATTGAGTCGTAGAACATGCTGATTTCTGAACCGCTAGCTACTCCATCATCTATTCTTACATGACCATTTTCATCTGGTTTGTCGTAATATTTGATTCTTCCGCTGGAAGGAAAAAATTTCTTTGATGGGTCTTCAGCACAAATTCTACTTTCTATTGCAGAACCAGTAAGTTTAATATCATCCTGATTGAATCTCAATTTTTCTCCACAGGAAGTTCTAATCATTTCTTCTACTATGTCTATTCCAGTTATAAATTCTGTTACTGGATGCTCAACTTGTAATCTCGTATTTACCTCAAGAAAATAGAAGTTTTGGTCTTTATCTACAACAAACTCGACAGTACCTGCTGAAAAATAACCAACTTGCTTTGCCAAAGAAACACATTGGGCATACATTTTTTGTCTTACTTCTTCACTAATAAATGGACTTGGAGTTTCTTCCATTATTTTCTGGTTATTCCTTTGTATCGAGCATTCCCTCTCTCCAAGACACACTATATTGCCATATTTATCTGCTATGATTTGTATTTCAATGTGTCTTGGCAGCTCTATATATTTCTCTATAAAAATACTGCCATCTTTAAAACTTTTCTCTGCTTCATTTGTTGCTGATGTAAATGCTAGTTCAATTTCTTTTTTGGAATATACAATTCGCATTCCTTTGCCACCACCACCTGATGCAGCTTTGAGCATAACGGGAAAACCAATCTCTTCAGCAACGATGGCTGCGTGGGCAGCATCTTCGATCTTACCCATATATCCTGGCACTACATTTACTCCAGCTTTTCTTGCCTCTTCTTTTGCTGTTATTTTATTGGCTGTAACTTCTATTGTTTCTGCACTTGGACCAATGAAATCTATGTTATGTTTTTCCAGAGCACGGGGAAAATCTGGATTTTCTGCTAAAAACCCATAGCCAGGATGAACCGCTTCAGCACCTGTTTCAACTGCCACCTCGCATATTTTTTCAATATTTAAATAACTCAGGCAAGAAGGTGAAGGACCAATGTACTTCGACTCATCTGCTTGCCTTACATGCACAGAATTTACATCTGCATCTGAATATACGCATACACAAGATATACCCATCTTGCGCGCAGTTTTGATTATCCTGCAAGCAATCTCTCCTCTATTTGTTATTAAAATTTTACTATACTTCTTTCTTATCATCTTATCAGTATACTTTCTTAAGTTAAGAAAGTAAATTTCTATATTATTCCTTGCAAGTACTTCATGTTGGGGCTAAACCACCCTCTAAAAGTTGCATAACATTAGGATCTGTCACTATAGTACTTTCGTTATAGAGGCCATATACCTCGTTACATGCCTTAAATAACAGATATGAAGACCCTCCAGAAGCTATTGTCGCTATTGAAGCCAACGCAAGAGACTGAGAAACCGAAAATAGAAGATACAAAGATACACACATAGCGATAGCACACACTATAGCCCCTGCTATATATAAGCATAGATGAAACTTCTTATTACATATAAAGCCACATTTTATATCTGCAATTTGCTTAACTTCTTTCCGCTCTGCAGGGTCCAAGAAATAAAGGGGTGATACTGCCTTCTTCCCGTCATCCTTAATATAGCTTTTATCGAGGAGTGCTTCCTTAATATATTTCTTGTTATTCTTAAATTCCTTTTCTAATCTTTTTACTTTTTCCCAATCTTTAGCTTCTTTTGCTTTCTTGACTTTGCTCTCAGTATCTTTTTCTAAATACTTTATGATCCCCTGTAACGCAGATAATAGAAACCCTTTACTTGCTGCTATATGAAATGGGTTTCCATTTTTATCAATTCTATGCTTAGCTACACAAGCAACTCTTTTCTTGCAAGCTTCAATAAATTTATTTTCATCCTCTTTTGTTACAACTCCTCTTGCAATTTCAAATAAATTATCCATATATACACCTCACTGCATTCACTAATATTAAATTATACAATGCAGTTTGTTAAAAATAAATGTAAATTGATCTTTCAAATTTACTATAGTTCCACGTTGTTGCAAGTACAAATTTTAGTTATCATCGGTTACGTTATCACAATAGACAAATATGCCAGGTATAGTCACTAGATTCGCTCCATCACCAACAGGATTTTTACATATTGGAGGAGCTCGTACTGCGTTATTTAATTGGCTCTATGCGCAGCGTCATGGTGGGGAGTTTTTGCTAAGGATTGAAGACACTGACAGAAAACGTTCAACACAAGAAGCAATTGATGCAATAATGGATGGGCTAAAATGGCTTGGAATAAACTATGATGGAGAAATAATATACCAATCGAGAAGAATAGCTAGACATATTGAAGTTGCAAATCTTTTAGTTGAAAAGGGTAGGGCGTATCACTGTTACTGCCCTGAAGATGAAGTTGCAGAAAAGAAGGCAAGAGCAAGAGAAGAAGGAAAAATATATAAGCATAAGTGTACTCATTCGACATCAAGCGCAAACCCTGTTGTCCGTTTCAAAGTGCCAGACTCAGAAGATATTGTTGTTGACGATAAAATATACGGCCAAGTTACAATAAGTAGCGATCAGCTTGATGACATAGTAATCTTGCGCTCTGACAATACTCCAACATATATTTTTGCTGTAGTGGTTGATGACCATGATGCCGGAATAACCGATATTATACGTGGCTCTGATCATCTCACTAATACCTTCAAGCAATTACTAATATATCAGGCTCTTGATTTTGATGTCCCACGCTTTGCACATGTACCGCTAATTCATGGAGAAGACGGGAATAAGTTATCTAAAAGACATGGGGCTACAAGTGTTTGCGATTATGAAAAGATGGGAATATTGCCACAGGCAATGCGTAATTACTTGCTAAGACTTGGCTGGAGTCATGGCAACGATGAGATTATTAGCGATGAGCAAGCAATAGAGTGGTTTAATTTAGAAAGCATCGGTCGTTCACCTGCACGGCTCGATTTCAAAAAACTGGAGCATTTAAATAATCATTATATTAGTAATATGAGCAATGAAGATATTCTGACTCTAATGCTTAGAGAAAATACTCTAACTGACAAAAAAAAGGGCTATTTACTGCAGGGACTGACAGAGCTGAAAAAAAGAGCAAACTATCTGACCGAATTATTGGACTTAGCAAAATTTTATATTCAAGTTGATTTTAGTGAAGAAGCTCAGCAAATTGTCAAATCTAACCTCAATGTAATTAAGTTACTTGCATCATTTCTTTCGAGTGTAGGTAGTGAAGATTGGAATAAGAATTTTTTATCTTCTCAGATTAAGGAATTTTCAAAATTACATAATATAAAAATGAGCGATATATACCACTCATTACGCGCCCCAATAACTGGAATAATGGATGCGCCTGGAATCATCGATATCATGGTAATTCTTGGTAAAGATGAGTGTATAAAAAGATTGCAAGCAATTTAAATAAAAAATTGCTTGACAGACTCTAGTAGCTTCATTATAGTGGAGAATGAAGATTTTTTAGGATCCAAAATCTATCTTCACCTGCAGGTTTTTTCACCAAATAATCAAATTTCAGCAAAAAATATATAAGTTTATTTTTGCTAGCTCTTTATTCATATAGGAGGGTTTATGTCTAGAATTCCTGATACTTGACTTTTATTTTTAAGTTAAAAAAACAATTGGCGCCTATGGTTTTCACATTAAATCATTTTAAATTGTTAAAGTTAATACGGGCTTTTTTTGCCTTTTTTTATTGGTATTTTTTTCATATTTTATTATATCATTATACCTGTGGTACCATATAGACTTCAGTTTCATGATAAGGGGGGCAGGCTCCGTCTCAGCTATGGAATTAAAAAATGACTATGCATAAGATCTAATGGTGTGTCTAATCTATAGATAATTTTTTGTATTGCTAAGTTAATATTTTACATATCTGTTCAGCAAAGTGGTAAAATAAGGTAGACGAGAAAAGACAACTAAATGAGTGTCATCCCAGTGCCCAGACACTGGGATCCAGTTTTTTGATTGAAAATGTTGTCTTGTTTTCGATAAATTTTGCTGGATGCCAGTGTCAAGCACTGGCATGACACCATTTGCTGTCTTCAAAAATGAATATTCGTACAGCTATGTGTCAGCTACTCGGATGACATCGTCATAAAGAAGCCAACGTCAGCTATTTTCATAACACCTACTTACTGATTACTTTACATCAATTTTCTTGATGTGTTTCTCTGATTTAGGTATGGTTACATGCAATACCCCATCTAAAAAGTTGGCAGATACCTTATCTTGCTCTACATTTGTTGGAAGTTGAATAGATCTATAGAAAGAACCATAGTACCTTTCTTTATGGTAAAACTGCTTATCTTTTGATTCATTATCACATGTTTTTTCACCCTTCACTATTAAGTTATCGCCAGATATACTAATGTCTATGCTTTCTTTAGGAATACCTGGTAACTCTAATGATAGGCAATAGCTTTCCTTTGTTTCATAAAAATCACAAACTGGTAGTAGACTACTGCCTCTTTTGGAAAGCTCTGGGTTCCATCCTGTAAAAAAGCTATCAAATATGTCATCAACGGCTCTTTGTAACCCTCTTACACTAAAATTATCACGATTATTGTTTTTATTTAAATGAACTATATTACTCATGTTGTACCTCCTTTTACTAATACATGCATTACATAATCACTCCACTTATTAATTTCAATCCTAAATCTAAAATTTTTTAGATGCGAAAAATTTTCCCCGTTTACTATAACTTGATTATGAGAAAAAATCTTGTTTGGATTACCACGAGTAGTTCTATAAACTAGATTAACTGTAAAAAAGGGCAAGTGTATGCAAATTTATTACTTCTCTTTCCACTTCCACAATCAAACAATTTTGAATGTTTCTTATTTGACTTGCCAACAATGAGAATTGGTATAACTGCTAGCTCCGTCTTTCAGCTATGGCATTAAACAATGACATGCATAAGATCTAATAATATGTATAATTTATAAATAATTTTTGAGGTAAATTGTGAAATTGGGCGTTAATATTGATCACGTTGCAACCCTTCGCAACGCACGTGGAGCTTCTTATCCAGATCCATTAAAAGCAGCAAAAATAGCTATTGATGCTGGAGCAGATTTTATCACCGTACACTTACGAGAAGACAGAAGGCATATCAGAGATGAGGATGTATTCAATCTAAAACAAAACATTAGCACTGAGTTAAATCTTGAAATCGCAGCTACGGAAGAAATGCTCAAAATAGCAAAAGAAGTAAAACCCTATTCGATTTGTATAGTACCAGAAAAAAGAGAAGAATTAACAACCGAAGGTGGCCTGAATATCGTGAATATGCACAGTAAACTTTCTGGTATAATAGAGGAAATGCATAGCTTTGACATAAAAGTCTCACTGTTTATCGATCCAAATATTAATCAACTAAAATATCTTGAGAAGCTAGAAAGAAAGCCTGACATAATAGAAATTCACACAGGGGATTACTGTGATAATCCATCAGAAGAAAAATTAAAACTTATTACTAACTCTGCAGAATACATTAATAAGCTAGGAATAGAATGCCACGCAGGGCATGGCATAAACTATAAACATGCTAAAAGAATAAAAGAGATACCTCACATCTCAGCTCTTAATATAGGCCATTCTTTAATCAGCGAGGCTATATTTCATGGCTTACATAGTGTAACTAAAAAGATGAAAATGACAATATCTAAGTAGCTTATACTTTCTCTTTGGTATTTAAAATACTTGAAAGAGCTTGACTTGCTTTAAACCTTACTCTTTTCTTTTCAGGAACGGTCATAATCTCACCATTTTGAGGATTACGGCATTGTCTTTCCTTACTTATAGCAGTAGAGAATGTCCCTATTCCATGCAAACGTATTTCACCTTTACGATTTAGATCGTTCTTGATTGTTTCCATAAAAATATCATGAAGCTTACCCAAACTAGCTTTTGTTATATCTATACCTTGACTAGAGCACTCTTGACTCAGTTGGTTTACTATATCTTCTTTACTCATAAATTACCTTAATATTGAAAAATTACATAAACAGCATATTATGCTAATGCCAATAGTCAACTAAATTCGTCATAAAAAGAGAAAATGTCATAAACCCTTGTAAGAACTTGTATAATATTTACAAAAAAATACCATTATGAAACAATTATCTCTTAGAAAACTGACATTTTTTCCGAGCTTTATGTTGACCATATTTCTTACGCTCAACAACACGTGAATCTCTAGTTAGGAATCCACCCTTACGTAATATAGAGTGTAGATCTTGACTTATACTACTTAAAGCTCTGCTTATTCCATGAGCTAAGGCACCTGCTTGGCCAGATAGTCCTCCACCTTTTACAGTTGCAAACACATCATACCTATCTAACATAGAAGTTACTATGAATGGCGCTTTAATCATTTGACACACTGATTCTCTTTTAAAATAAGAAATTAAATCATCTTTTTTATTAACACTAAATTTTCCACTTCCTGGCTTTATCCATACTCTTGCTACAGATTCTTTCCTTCGACCTGTGGCATATGAACGACCAAGTGAGTCAATCATTGCCTTTTTTGGCTGATCATTATTATTTATTTTCACTTTTTGCTCCATTATTTCTTATTTTTACGATTTAAAGAGGCAAAATCTATTTTTTCAGGTTGCTGTCCTTGATGCTTATGTTCTGAACCAGAATAAACATACAAATTTTCAAACCGTCTACGTGCCATAGGACCATCATCAAGCATTCTTTTTACTGCCATTTTTATCACACGCTCAGGGAATTTGCCATTTAAAATATTATCTGGAGTAGTTTTCTTTAAACCACCAGAATAACCTGTATGCCTATAGTAGATTTTATCTTTAAGTTTCTTTCCGGTAAAATGTACCTTTTCTGCATTAACAATAATTACATTATCTCCACAATCCATATGAGGTGTGTATTCAGGCTTATGCTTTCCACGCAATAGCGCTGCTACAAACGCTGCAAGCCTTCCTACTACTAATCCTTCTGCATCTATAACAAGCCATTTTTTATCGACTTGTTTCTCTTTTAAGAAAAAAGTTTTCATATATCAATACATAACAGTAGATTATGATATACTAAGTTGCTTGATAGTGTCAACAACATTAGTTATTGATTATTAAAGTAATTTATGCTAATAACTTTAATAATATGCTAGAAAGCAAAATGTTTCGATTGATTATTATATTTGTAATCGCTTTTAGTGCTATAGATTGCTATGCAATCGATTTGGAAGAGGCTATAAGCAAAGCTATCAAAAATAGCTCAAAAATAAAGTCTCAATTTTACCAATATAAAAGCGCAGAAAAATATTATAAATCTTCTGGGTTAGCTGGATTTTTACCTGACATTAATTTACAATATAATTTCGATAGTAGTTTTAGCCTGGAAAACTCTGGAAAGGATCTAATATTAAGTCAAAGAATAATAGATGGTGGTGGCACCTTTGCTACATTCAGTCGATCAAGTAATCTTCTCAAAGCAGCAAAAATGCAATTTCAGCAGTCAAAACAAGAGCTTGCACTTAATGCTGTGAAAGCATATGTTAGTGTTTTACAAAAGACAGAAATATTAAAGCTCAGAGAACATAGAGAACGCGTTTCTTTGGAACATTTGTCAGCTATGAAAAAACGCTTTTCCCTTGGAGAAGTTACTAATGCTGAAGTTTTGCTAGCAAAAGCAAAATTTTCGTCTTCTATATCCGAAAGAGTTGATGCTGAAGGTAAATTAAAATTGGCAAATATTGCTTATTATCATTTGATTGGCGAAGATGCTGATGAACTTTCTGAAGCTAATGATAAATTACCTTCTGTTCCAGAGCTAAATGAATGTTTACAATTAGCAAAAACCAATAATTTATCTCTAAAAGCAGCAGTTTATCAAAAAAGAGCTGCTGGAATGGAAGTGATCGCTGAAAGCTCCAAGTGGCTTCCTTCTTTAAATCTAAGAGCAAACAAAAATTTTGGGAAAGATGGTGTAAAATTAGACAAGCTATTAGAAAATGTTCATATAGTTTTTACTCTTGATGTTCCAATCTTTAAAAAAGGAGCGAATGCTTTTGGTGTCAGTAAAGCTAAAATGGATGCAAAAAAATCTACCTACGATTATTATGAAACGGTAAAAAATATAGAAGAAGCAGTTGTAAATGCTTGGAATAACGTGCTGACAGCAAAAGCTATTATTAAAGCAAGTCAAGAAGCGGAAAAAGCAGCAGCTTTAGCATTGGAAGGAGTTAAGCAAGAGGTAAACTTAAGTTTAAAGAGTACATCTAACCTTTTGGACACTGAAGATGCATTATTTAAAGCACGCTCCGATCTGGTTGGAGCAAAAAGCAATTATGTAATTAGTGTTTACAACTTGCTTTTTATGATAAATAGTATAAACCTTTAAATTTAATGGTATGAGCGATAATCAATCTGTAAAAGATATCCTAGAAGATATAAAAAAAGCTATATCGGGTAAAAATGCAAGTGTTGATAAAGCAGAAGTAATCGATGAAGATGATGATGTACTATGCCTTGAAGAGGAGTACCCAGAAGACATCGAAGAAAAAGAAAATAGTGAAGAAGAGAATGATTGTCAAAGTGAGAAAATGAATAACCAATTTAATAGTTACAACTCAGAAGAGAAAAATTTGTATGATAATATCCAAATGAGTAATAACAAAGTGAGCTATCAAGAACAAAGTAACGAGCATTTAGTTTTAAAAGAAAATATGGAGGAAATTAAAACATTGCTTGAAAAGATGCAAAGTGAACTACGGCATAAACAACAAAAAAGAGCGGATCTTACTGTTGAAGAATTAGTTGTATCTCTTTTAAAACCTCAGCTTTCAGAGTGGCTGAATAAGTATCTACATGCATTGGTAAAAGAAGTAGTTGAAAAAGAGCTCAAAGATATAATCAATAATAAGTAGGTTATTAGTATAAAGACCAGAGTAAAAACAGCTAGAGGTAGAAAGTTATCTTCAACAAGATGGCTACATCGCCATTTGAATGATCAGTATGTGCAAAAAACCAATAAGGACGGTTATAGATCGCGCTCGGCATATAAGTTAATAGAAATAGACGATAAATTTAAACTACTCCAACAAGGGCAAAAAATTATTGATCTTGGCGCTTTTCCTGGTGGATGGTCACAAGTTGCATCTAAGAAAGGAGCGAGTGTGATTGCTGTTGACATAAAACCAATAAACGCAATTAGTGGAGTAGAGTGTATACGGTGTGATATTATCAGCGAACTTGAAATTTTAAGAGAAAAATTCAAGGATCACAAATTTGATGTAATTTTATCTGATATGGCACCAGAATCTTGCGGTTTAAAATCGTTAGATCATATCAGAATTATGCTTTTATGCGAAGCAGCGCTCAATTTTGCAAAGCATTTTTTGAATCATGATGGCAAATTTGTAGTAAAAATTTTTCAAGGAGAGTCTGATAAAGATTTCTGCAATGAGCTAAAAAAAATGTTTAAAACAGTAAGATACTTCAAACCAAAGTCAAGTAGATCTGAATCTACAGAAATGTATTTGGTCAGCTTAGGCTTTATTGGTAGCAACTCTTCTATATAGAAGATACTTACAGAAACGTTGACGAATCTTATCCTATTAAACTGAAGATTAATAACGCTCGCACAAAAGCCCCTTTTTCTTGCTTGAGTGTTTATGATAGTTAATAAAATTCTTGACTTTATTACTTAAGTATATAATAATTAAAGTATATTATTATTTTTATAGGAGAGTTTGATATGTATTTAGCATTGTTGAAACAGATATTAAGTATAGTAAATCGTGAAAATGATTTGAATGGTAATAACATAGTTGAAAAAATAAAAGAGCAAATAAAAAAAATAGGCTCATCTACTTATGAAGAATGGGAGAAGAAAAAATTTGATATAAATTATGAATTTAGTAATAATGATTATTATAACAAAAAAGAATTAACATTATTACATGTAGCATTTATATATAATCAAGAAAATGTAGTAAAAGCTCTATTAGCAGTAGACGGAATAAATGTTAATTTGCAAGATCTATCTGACAAAACCCTTTTACATTTGGCTATTGAAAAAGGTGACGAAAATATAGTAAAAGCTCTATTAGCAGTAAAAGGTATAGATGTTAATTTGCAAGATCTATCTGACAAAACCCCTTTACATTTGGCTATTGAAAAAGGTGACGAAAATATAGTAAAAGCTCTATTAAATAAGGGGGCTGATGTTAATTTGCGAGATAAAAGTGAAAGCACTCCTTTACATTTGGCTATTAGAAAAGGTAACGAAAATATAGTAAACGCTCTATTAGCAGTAGAAGGTATAGATGTTAATTTGCGAGATAAAAGTGAAAGCACTCCTTTACATCTTGCTGCTGAGAAAGGCAAAATAGAGATAGTAGAGGCTATATTAGCTAAGGGGCCTAAAAATATTGATTTGCCAGATACATGTGGATCCACTCCTTTGTACGTTGCTGCTTGGGGACATCATAAAAAGATAGTAAGAGCTCTATTAAAAGCAGGTGCTGATCCTTTATTAAGTAATCGTGATAACAAAACTCTAGATAAAGCACTTACTGAAGAAGCAATTATGCTAGCAATAATCTCGGGTGTTGGTATATTTGTTATTGCATCTGTTGTAGCTGCGATAATAGTTACTTCTGCATATTTTATTGGTGTGTCATTATCAGTAGGTGCTATGGCTGGGATAGCTGTGGCTGCTGCTGTACTCACAGGACTTGTTGCTGGTGGCATTATATATGAAGTGTTGAAGCCTTGTGATGAGTTAAAGGAGGCTATTGCACAAGCAACGTCAAGTCCTGGTAAGAAGCTAAATGAAGTTGATTTACAATCAGAAATTTCTTCAAAGTCAAGTGTAACAGTGTAGTTAAGTAGAAGGAAGAAGTCTCTTCTTCCTTTTCAAGTAGCTGACACTGATTTTCATCCAAAATAGTTTCATTCAAGTAGCTGACACTGGTTTCTTACCAAGAAAAACTTAGCATAACTTTTGTGCTCAAAAAAACTTCTGGATTCCAGCATCAAGTGCTGGAATGACATGGTAAAATATTATTCAAGTAGCCTCTGTCTCAGTGTCCATTTGGTGTCATTCAAGTCAGCTCTTTTCTTGTCATCCCAGTACTGGGATTCAGAAAACTGACCAGGTTGGTCACGCGCTGGCTCTCTAAAATTACTTTAGTTGTAAATGTTAAGAAATTTACTAAATAAAAAAAGACAAAAGAATTCCCGTATAGCGAGTTTTAATAATGTAAATTGATAATGTGCTAACAAGCGCGATTTGGCTGAATGTAGAAAAAATAAAAAAAAGCCACTATAATTTTATGTAATTTGCCAATAAATATCTGAGTTTTTTACTGAATTTTGTCGTTGAGCCCAAAAACAAGGATAAATACCTTTATCAGTATAATAAGGAAAGTGGGAAGGTTTGTCAAGTAATAAAACTAGAGGGCTCAAATGGAAGAAGGTAAACTCTAAAGTGTACGTTCAGTAGCACTTTCTATAAGAGAGATTATATTATCTATCCCATAAAGCTTGATAAAAGATCCCATTCTAGGACCGGTTTTTTGTCCAAGTAATGTTTCATACAAAAACTGAAACCAATCGCGTAAGTTATTGTAATTATGTTTTTTTCCGATGGAGAAAACCTGAGATTGAATCTCTTCAGCAGTGGCCGTAATAGGCAGGGAATGTAGGTTATTCTTTAAATCTAGCAACGCTTCTTTCTCTTTTTCGTTTGAAGCTTTATACGCTTTTGTTGGCTTGATAAAGTCGTGATAATACCTAACTGCAAAATCCGAAAGCCTATCTAGCATTTTGTTGCTTTCTGGTGTAACGTTTGGTGCATAAGTTGATATAAAACCCCAAAGAATCTCTTTGTTTTCAGCATTACAAGCTGCTGCCAGGTTTAAAAGTAACGAAAAATTTATGCCTGAAGTTTCTACGTTTGGAACTTTACCCTGGTGGATGTGCCATACAGGGCTATTTACATCCTTTTCTTCACTCTCATTGTAACGCTTAGCAAACTCTAAATATTCATCAGTTGATTTTGGTATCACATCAAAATATAAACGTTTAGCTTTTTTAGGACTCTGAAAGATGTATAACGCTAAACTCTCTGTGGGTGCATAAGTTAGCCACTCCTCAATTGAAATACCATTTCCTTTTGATTTTGATATCTTCTTTCCTTCTTTATCAAGAAATAACTCATAGCAAAACAAAAGCGGTGGCTTTTCTCCAAGTATTTTACATATTTGACTTGAAAGCACAGCAGATGGAGTCAAATCCTTTCCATGAGCTTCGTAATTAACTCCGAATGCAGCCCACCTCATCCCCCAATCAGGTTTCCATTGCAGTTTACATTTTCCTTTTGTCACTGGAACTTCTATTTTTTCCCCGTTTGGGTCTTCATACGTGATTGTTCCTTTATCTGTATTTGTTTCAATTACTGGAACTTGTAAAACTTGGGAAGTTTTTGGGCATATCGGCAAGAATGGACTGTAAGTCTGCTGCCTTTCTTCCCGAAATGATGGAAGCATTACTTCCATCACTTTATCATAATTTTTCAGCAGGAGTAAAAGTTTTTCATCGTAAACGCCAGATTTATAACACTCTGTTGCACTCCTAAATTCGTATTCAAATCCAAACAAATCAAGAAATTTACACAACAACGAATTCATGTGATGACCATAACTCTCATGAGTGCCAAATGGGTCAGGTATCATGGTTAATGGCTTGTTCAGATTCTCTCTTAGCATTTCCTGATTTGGTACATTATCTGGTATTTTTCGCAAACCATCCATATCGTCGGAAACTGCAATGATTTTGGTTTTTATACTAGGAGCTATTTTTTTTAGAGCGTTTGCAATAACTGTGGTACGAAAAACTTCCCCAAAAGTACCAATATGTGGTAAACCCGAGGGACCATAACCAGTCTCAAATATTATCTCTTTTTTATTAGGGAATTCTTGTAGTATTTTTTCTGCTTCTTGAAATGGCCAGCTTATAATCATTGAATTTAAATTAATTATCTTACCTAAAGTGCTATTCATTTCAATAGATTTTTAATTAATGATGTAGTATTAGTGTTAGAGCTCTTATTAGAAGGTTAAAGATATGTCTACTGGCAGCATACAAACGAATCAATTATTTAAAGGTCTTACAAGACCTGCAATGCTCTTTGGTGTGAGTTATATGTTTGCAATATTAAACGTTCTAATTTGCATGCTAATTTTCATTAATACAAATGATCTTAGAGTAATTCTCCTGATGTTACCAGGTATACATGGACTTGGCTATATAGCTTCTGCAAAGGAACCGTTGTTTATTGAGTTATTTATGGTAAAGTTGGGAAAATGTTCCAAATGTTTAAATCGGTTTTATCATGGAGCCAATTCTTATGACATTACTTGATGTTATGCAATGTTGAGATTTAGAGCTATTCAATCAAAGAATAAATCTATTCTAAGTAGAGAGGTTCACGCTGCCGAATTTATACCTTATTCTTGCTATTGGAATAGTACAACCTTGATAACAAAGCAGAATTGGTTAGTTAAATTTATAAAATTAAATGGCTTTGCGTTTGAAACGGCCGATGATGAAGACTTGGTGATACAAAATAATATCAGAAATCAGATGCTAAGAAGCATTTCATCTCCAGCATTTAGTTTGTACTTTCATACCATCAGGCGTAAGAAGAATATCTTTTCTGATGAATTTGCAAACCAGAGTTTACCAAATTTTTTTGCTAACCATGTAAATCTAAAATGGAGAGAAAAACACGCAACTAGGCAATCTTTTATTAATGATTTATACATTACGATTATTCGTAGGGCAGATACAAAGGGAGTAGAATTTTTATCACATCTACTGAAAAAATTTGGGCATGTAACTTCAAAACATGCTTGGGAAAGTGATATGCGTGATACCTATGAAGATTTAGAGGAAACGACAAATCGTATAGTAACAAGCCTTAGGAATTATTCGCCTAAAGTCCTTGGAGTAAAAGAAACTCCAAACGGACTGTTTTGTGAAATAATGGAGTTTCTGTCTAGAATTGTAAATTGTGGCTTTGTTACAAATACGCTTTTTCCACTAAAAACTGAAATATCAAGATACTTACCAGTTCATAGGTTATTTTTTGGCCATAAGATGATACAGGTTGTGACTCATAATGAAAGTAAATATGCTGGAATAGTTAGTATCAAAGAATATGGAAATAATACTTCCGCAGGAATGCTTGATTCTTTTTTACAACTTCCTTATGAATTTATTATCACGCAGTCTTTTCAATTTACAAATAGGCAAATGGCAATTGCGAAAATGCAGATACAGCAAAATCGTATGATACAATCTGCAGATAAAGCTATTTCTCAAATAGCAGAAATTTCTCATGCGCTTGATGATGCAATGAGTGGTAAAATTGCGTTTGGTGAACACCATTTAACTATCTTATGTATAGAAAAAAGCCCTAAATCATTGGACAATGCTTTATCATTGGTTGAATCGGAGCTTTCTAATTGTGGTGTTTATCCTGTTCGTGAGAGGGTTAATCTAGAACCAGCATTTTGGGCGCAAATTCCTGGTAATTTTGATTATATAGTAAGAAAAGGTACAATAAGTAGTCTTAATTTGGCCGGTTTTGCATCTCAACATAATTATCCTACTGGTAAAAAATTCAATAACCACTGGGGAGATGCTGTTACAGTTTTTGATACAACATCTGGCACTCCATTTTTCTTCAACTTTCATATAAGGGATGTTGGACATACTATGATAATTGGGCCAACAGGTGCTGGCAAAACTGTTTTAATGAATTTTTTATGTGCTCAAGCAATGAAATTTTCTCCAAGAATATTCTTTTTTGATAAAGATCGCGGTGCAGAAATTTTTTTAAGAGCACTTGGTGGTATCTATACTATAATAGAACCAAGAACTAAGACAAATTTTAATCCTCTGCAACTTGACGATACTCCTGATAATAAAACATTTTTGATGGAATGGATAAAATCTTTAATTTTAGTGTACAACGATAAATTCACTTCAGAAGATATTGCTAGAATTAATGATGCAATTGAGGGAAATTTTAAATTAAAAAAAGAAGACAGATTTTTGAGAAATCTTGTACCATTTTTAGGACTTGCGGGCCCTGATACTCTAGCTGGAGCAATATCTATGTGGCATGATGATGGCTCTCATGCTGCAATATTTGACAATAAAGAAGATTTGCTAGATTTTTCAAAAGCAAGAGTGTTTGGCTTTGAAATGGCTAGCTTGCTAAAAGATCCTGTTGCTCTTGGGCCGGTCTTGATTTATTTGTTTCATAGGATTAGTATATCGCTTGATGGCACTCCATCTATTATTGTTCTTGATGAAGCATGGGCGTTAATAGATAATCCAGTTTTTGCACCTAAGATAAAAGACTGGTTGAAAGTGCTGAGAAAGTTAAATGCTTTTGTAGTTTTTGCTACTCAGAGTGTTGAAGATGCAAGTAAAAGTGCTATTAGTGATACGCTTGTACAGCAGACAGCAACACAAATTTTTTTGCCAAATCTGAAAGCTACTAGTGTCTATCGAGATGTTTTTATGTTAACTGAACGTGAGTACATACTGATCAAACACACAGATCCAAGTACTAGATTCTTTTTAGTAAAGCAGGGAGTTAATGCTGTAGTAGCTAGAATAGATCTGAAAGATTTGGATGATGTGGTCAACGTGTTATCTGGACGTGCGGAAAGTGTTCTATTGTTATATGATATACTGAAAGAAGTCGGAGATGATCCAAAGATGTGGTTGCCTGTGTTTTATCAAAAGGTGAAAAATGTTTAAAACTAAACTGTCATTACTGTTAGTTGCGATATTTTTGTTAAATATAGATTTTTTGCTCTCGTATCCAGTGTTTGCAGATACAGTAAGTGGTACTGACAAAACGGAATTTGTTAGCAGATTTAATTCTACTGGTAGCTTTAGCCGTGCCTCTAATCCTGACTGTAAGGCGTTTGAAACATCTGCAGCAGTTGCTGGGATAGCAATTGCTATTGGTGCAATATTTACTGGTATTGTTTTGATTGTCTCTTCTGCTGGTTTATTTACTGCTCTTGTTATCGTTGGAATGATAGCTGCAATTGTTGGAGTCTGGAAGGCAGTTGGGGGACTTATTGTTTGTCAGCATAGTTTTGTTAGGCATCCAGTTGCATACGATAATGATGGGAGATATAAAAATTTTAAACTAAAAGATACAGGTTATAGTGGTGATACAGATAAAAATTATCGAACAGAAGATGAATATTTTTCTGCATTACAGAAAAGATCAGGAAAAGATGGAAAACAAACAGAGAAAGATATTTTAAACTTTACTGATTGGGATGTTGTGAATGTTGATAGGGAACACTACTACTGGCCAAAAAATGGGGTGCAATATAGTGAATACATAGAAGTATGTCATCGCAATCCTTTAACATTTGGCAATCTTTTCAAGACGAATGACTTTAATTTCAGAGGGGAAGATGGATACATAGACTTTGATATCAGAGAGAAAGATACTGGATATGAAAGTGGGTCATGGTCTCCGAAGGTTGATGGCGATCTAGAATGTAAAGTGCTTAAATCTGGACAGAGCAAAGACATATATGGATCAACGTTCAGGGCAGTGAGAAAAATGGGTAGGTTATGTGTGGAATTGGCTGAAGTTAGGGCAGCTGGAACTGCTTGGCCGCAAGGAATTGATATAGGATGCACGGAATTACCACCTGATCCGATTGCTCCTATGTGTGAACAATCTGTGATATTATTCAAAAATAAAGATGGTACAGGTGGTGAAGAAAGGAGTTTTATCAACAGGGATGACGATTATAAAACTCTTATCAGGAAAAAAGAAAAAGAAGGAAAAATTTTTGTAGGTTATGACAATAAAAGCTGTTTTAGCTCGTATGTCTCTGAAGCTTGCTACAATCAAGCGGGAAGTAAGTCATTATCTCCTATTCCTATAACTTCTATGATAGTGCAATGTATTAAGGAGTCGTTAGATAATTTAGTGGCAGGTATTGATTCAAGTGGTAACTTACTTACAGACAAAAATGGACATGCTAAGGGTAGTTTTTTGTCTGTAGCACAAAAAAGACTGAAGAACACTGTTACTGCTATCTTAATTTTAGCTTTGATATTGTTCTCTATAAAAGTTATGTCTGGTGGAGTGCGTAGTCCGCAAGAAATGTACATGTTGATCATTAAATTCGCTTTAGTGATTTACTTTACGACAGGTAGCACTATGTCTCATTATTACGGGGAATTAACAAAACTTTCGAACGGCTTATCAGAAATAGTGCTTAAAGCTTCATCTGAGAGTAAAAATATATGTAATTATGAGGCAGGTAAAGATTATGAATACGATCGTGCAGGGCAGAAGGTATCCTACAGTTATCTTGCACCTTGGGATAGGCTTGATTGCAGAATTTTATTTTATTTAGGTGCCCCTTTAGATGGAATTGGTGGCAAAATTGGTACTGGAGGTGTTGCAACGTTAGCGGTTTTGCTTGGCGCTGCTCCTGTCTTGTTAGTTGCAGGTTCGGTGATTGGTATTATTTTCGCTGGTGGACAAATTTTAGTAGCTCTTGTCTGTATATTTATGGCCATTTTGCTGATGATGGTTATTTTGTGGATGTGCTATGTATTTATTTTATCTCTAGTTGCTTTAAGTGTAATTGTTATTCTATCACCTTTGTTTATTCCTATGGTTTTATTCCAACACACCAAAGGATATTTTGACGGCTGGGTGAAAGAGTTGATTACCTATAGCTTATACCCGGTTATCCTTTTTGCGTTTTTATCCTTTATGTTCATAGCATGTGATAAAATCTATTTTAAAAATTTAAATTTTAAACTGGACGAGTCATATAAAAATGAACAACCAGACAAGTCATATGAAAAGAAACAAGCAGAAATCTCATATAGTAAGAAAAAACAGTGGTTTAAATTGAAAGATGGGGAATGTGATAAAAATGAAACTACTCTCGCATGTATGATGCAAAATTATAGCTTTAAAAAGAGCAGCATACTTGGTCTATTCGACTTTACATACATGGAGTTTGGCAGCTCTCTAATCGGAGAATTATTAAAATTGTGTTTAGTATTATTCCTCTTTTACCACTTTTTAAACGTTCTTCCCGGCATGGCTGCTGAGCTTGCTGGTAATCACAGGGCAGCACTTGGTTCAGGTAGCACTCCTGCACAAATGGTGAATAAAGCTTTATCTGCTGCCAAAGCTGCTGCTGGAGGTGCTGGTCAAGTTGCTGCTGCGGCTGTAAATAAGGCAAGAGGGGCTATTGGAGGAGGTGGAGATGATAATAAGGGATCGGGATCTTCCTCTAGTGAATCTATAAAACCAGGTGGAGAGTGAGCGCAGGTGAGTAACAGATGTTTGAACATTTGAGCAACCAAAACTTGGTTAAGCTATGCATAAGTTTTGTGATACTCTTTTTATTATCTGGGTGCGGGTGTATTAAGCCAGAAGATTCATCAGGCTTGCGTGAGAAATTGGATATAGTGTCAACAGAGCAGAAATGGGTTGATTCTGGAGTTTATATTTCGGATAAAATAAAAGTAACAGAGATTAATATAGTACCTAATAAGGTTAATTTTTGTTCGCAATATAAAGATTTTGCAATTGAACCTGGAGTAGGAAACGTTACATTACCGTTTGCGCTTAAAGCTGGCGATGCGATAAGCTTTAGTGTTGTTGGAAGTAAAATGTGTAAAAACGATAATGGCACGGTCACCTATAAAAAAATTGACGAGAGTTGCGGTGAAGGAGAGACGGAGTATTTTGCACATGTTTTAAATCAAGAGAATTGTCAAGGTGAAATATGCCCTAATAAATATATCATAGGTAACGCAAAATGGTTGAATGGAAAAGAATACTGGAATCCAAGTTTTGTAAAATCTGATCAAGATGAAAAGGAGATTGAAAATATCATTAATTCTATAAAACAAGGAGAAAATATAGACTGCAGGAGGCTTTCAAGCAGTCAGAAAGTTGAGATAGATACGTACCTTTTAAATCTTGCGTGTGAGAATACATGTTATTATGCCAGTCAAGATTGTGTGCAAATTGAATCTAATACTATAGATGGCAATAAACGTAATGTAGCTAAAAATCTTGCCAACGAACTAGCTGTTGGAAAAGTAAGTAAGGAAGAAGCTATCAAGAAGGCTGTAGATGGTATAATGGGAGTGTTAGATGATAGCAACATAGCTAAAGGACACAGCGATAGTTCAGATGGTGAAAAGGATAAAGTAAATACAGAAAAAAATACCAAGGGAGCTGTGGATGATATAAGAAAAAAGAAAATGAAGAGGATAAAGACTTACATTCCATCATTAAAGGTGTCGATAGGAGGAAAGGAAAGTTTTAAATATGTAAGGAGTGATGGTATACGAACTAACTTTGATTATAAGATCAAAAAAGAAAACTATGATAAGGGTACAGAGTTAGTATTTACACTTAAAAATGCTAAAGAAAAGAATGCTGGTAAAGGGGGATATAATATAAGGGTCACAAAGAGCCATAGTCTAGCAAAAAACTTATATATACATGTTTCTGATAAGTTTCCTGAGCACAATCCTGGTGAAATTCTGGGGGATATACCTGTGAATATCAGTGAAGTTCATAATACTGAGTATATGGAAAGATTAAAAGAAAAGCTAAAAGACAAGAGTGGCACTATATATTACGGAATAAGAGATCATGGCTGTGATTATAAGAAAAATGAAGGTCAGTTTAGCATTAACCTTACAACTAAAGAGCCACCTGTAAGAACTTTTAGTGCGATATATAATTTTTTTGATGAAAAAGTAAAAATTGCATTTTTTGGTTCCAGTTATAAAAATTCAGAATGGAATCACTCTGAATCTAGTCCCGTGAAGTCTCTTTATCAAAGTTTTGTAGCGTCAAATAGAACAAAGACTATCAGATCCACAATAGTGTCGTTATTAGTGTTATATATAACTTTATATACCCTTTATTACTTTTTTGGTTTGTCTCATGCTTCTACATATGAATTTTTAATTATATGTGTAAAGATAGGAGTTATTACCCAATTGCTGAACGATAACAGTTGGAGTTTTTTTTATAACAATGCATTTTCTATTTTTGTTAATGCTCCAAAACAGTTAATAGAAATAGCAAATTTCAGAGGTACAACATCAAATGTTTTTGAATTTCTTGATTTACCGCTCAATAGGTTTTTATCAGCACACTCAGTGTTACTAATAGTATCTCTTATATTCTCTGGTCCTTTGGGTATTGTATCGTTTTGCTTGGTGATTTGGGGTTTGATAACAGTGAGCTTATCGATGTTTAACGCCTTATTTTCTTTTATCACATCTATAGCAATAGTTGCATTATTGCTTTCCTTGGCGCCTCTTTTTATTATTTGCCTTCTATTTGGATATACTAGACAGATGTTTCACAATTGGGTCAAAAATTTAGCAAGATTTGCAATTCATCCGGTAGTGCTTTTAATTTTTATATCATTAATAAGCCAGGTTATGGATTATATTGTGTATTCGGTCTTTAATTTTGAGGTCTGCCCTACATGTATACTTAATCTTAACTTAAAGATTTTTAATCCTTGTATTATTTATGGTTATGCTTCCAAACATGCACCTAATATCACCGCTATGATGGCTTTTGTGATTTTGGGACATGCTATGAAAGCTTTAGTTGAGGCATCTTCAACAATATCTGATTCGTTGTTTGGTGTTTATGTGGCAAGCGAACCAGGAAGGCAATATCAGCAAAGCTTAATGGGAACAGTAGGTTTAGATGAACAAAGTATCCAAAGAAGAGCAGGTCAGCAATCTGGTACACCAAGTCGAAGACCTCAAATACCACAATCAGCTCAAAGATCAGCACCTAAAATACCGACAAACACAGGAAATCAATGATGAGCAGAAAATCATTATTATTGATACTATGTCTTGTAATTACTGGCTGCACAATGGATTGTGTTGAACCTGGGCTGCAGAGCAGAAATACTAGTGTCAGTATAGATGTTCCAGTTCGTGAAGCTGGCGAAGGAGTTAAAATTCATTGGGTTGATTCTGGTCAAGTAATTAGCAAGGATGAGAAAATCAAATTTACTCTTGGTGGGTCAGTAAATTTTTGTCCTCTTAAAGAAGGGAAAAATCCAAAGAGAGTACTTGTGCCCGCTGTATTTTGTGCTAATGATTTAATACCAAATTACAGTAATAAGTTAATTGATAATGCTAGTCTTGATGAACGAGAAATATGTGGGGATATAGGCTTTGGAAATAATGAATTCTATAGCAATAGACGTTATGTAGATACTGGAATTAAAGCAAATCCTGGTGATAAGTTAAGCTTTAGCTTAGTTCCCAGAGAGATAACGATTAATTATGACAATCCGGAAGGGAAAGGTATCAGCTTTGATGACAATTGCTATAGAGCTGAAGAAAATGATAAAAAAGACAAAGCTACAATAAAAGACATGCTCAATGGAGGAACGTTCTTTTGTGGAGAAAGTGGTAAGAGGACTAAAGTAGAATTTGCTAAGATTAATAAAGAGAACATAGAAGAAAGAAGAGTGCTAGTTGGTAATGGCTACACTCCATATGATAATAAGGTACATTTTAATAAGGATTATATTCAAAATTCATGGATAAATGGTGCATTGTTAGATTTACGACGAACTAAAATAGGACTGGATAAATTATGTAATGGGAAAAAATGTGATTTTAATGAGATAAGCAAGTACAGCTCTTATGAGCTTAATTGTTACTATCAAAATATATGTTACAACGCAAAAGGTATAGGGGAGAATTGCGTCTCTTCTATAAGGTATGAGAAGTATGATAAAAGAAATACATGTGACATGTATTCTCACCTTAAACGTATTGAGGATGAACTAAAAGAGATTGAAGAAAATAAGAGGGATTCTAAGCAGATTGACATTAATTTAATATCAAATTCTAAATTAAACTTCAAAGAGGACAGAGAAGATATTTCTTGGGCTGAGGCTCTTGTTGCAAAAGTTGGCGATCTTAATAATCAGAATACTGCTAAAGGTATTCAATGTTTTCCAGAGAACAAGGGTGCAAAAGGGGATAATGTGTGTTCGCAAATTGGTGGTAATTTTGAACATTTTTCTTTGAAATTAAATCATGATTATAAAATAGATGAAAAAGATATAATACCTGGTAGTAGTGTGATGCTTGCTATAGCAAGTAATGGCAACTACCAACTTCATAGAGGTGGATATCATGTTGCAGTGACTAGATCATGTAACTTCGATAGTGGTGAAAAACTGTATATGTACTTGGGTGATAGCCCGCCAGGAGATCCATCTGTTCGAAAGACTAATAATTTCAAAAAAGTAAGGAAATTAGATAAAATAACAGAGGATAATGTAGACTATTACATAATAGATGGAAGTCATTTGGTAAATGAAGAGTCTAAGAAAATATATTTTGGTATTAATGTAGAAAACGTAGAGAAAGATGATATTACGGATAAAGATAGCAAATATTATGAAGATAACAAATACACAGTAAATTTATTTTTAAAAAGAAAAATAAACGATTTTATTTCATCAACTGTAAACAAGATTTTTGATTTCATAACAGACGGGAGTGAAGACGGAATTAAAATTCCATATGAAGGATATAGAAAGGGGCTTCTACAAGGAATAAGAGCTTTGCTTATTCTATACGTTATATTTACTGTTGTTGGCTATATGCTTGGAACAATACAATTAAGTAAATTCGATTTTATTATAAGAATATTCAAAATAGCATTTATAGCTTTTGCTTTTAGTGATAGAAGTTGGGAATTCTTTGGTACAACTTTGTCTGGGCTTTTTGTTGAGGGTAGCATTTATTTAGTTGATAGTTTTTCTGGCTATATAGGAGAAGGAGGTAAAAAATTTGCATTCTTAGATTTAACAGCGGGAGTATTATTTACAGGAGAAACATGGCTGAAATTTTTATCTTTAATGCTATCAGGACCTTTTGGCTTTATTGCATTTTTGGCAATACTTTATGCTACTTTTGTGTTTTTAAGATGCATTATTAGTGCTACGTTTAAGTATGTAATATCTACTGTTTTAGTGGCATTTTTATTGTCATTGGCACCTTTATTTATCGTATTTATTCTATTTCAACAAACTAAAACATTATTTGATAATTGGATAAAAACGCTGGCTCATGTTTCATTGCAACCAGTCATTTTATTTTCATCCTTGTCTCTTTTAAACCAGTTAATGTATTCAGTTCTATACAACCTCACAAATTTTTCTGCATGCTATCAATGCTTAATTAGTGTAAATTTTTTATCGTATGATCTGTGTCTTATGAAATCAATATTACCTCTTGGGTATAGTCCTGGTACTAGTGTTGATGTTGCGCTCAGTACTGGAGAAAGGGCTGGTGGGCACTTTGCAGCATTACCTATAGATCTAATCCAGGCATTTATATATCTCATCATTGCTAGTGCAATGGAAGCTTTTGTTTCTATATCAGAAACTATGGCGCAGGCGTTGTTCAGCTCTGGTTATGGAGTTGCTCAAAGTGTTAGTCATATTTCTAGGAGCGCATCACAAGCTATGCTGTCAACTGTTGGCCTTGATGATAGAACCCAAAATATGATACATAACATCAAGCAGGGAATGAGTAAAGATCGTAGCAAAATTGAAGCTAAATTGCCTGATACACCAAAGCAAGCAGATGGGAAAGGGAGTGCTGGCAGAGAAATGAGCAAATCTGAAACACTAAGCCAGCCAGATAAGCAAAAGGATTCTGATAAAACAAAAGGACAAGTCAAGGAAGATTGATGAGATATATGGAGTAACTAATTAAAAAGATATTTGAAGTAAGGTTTTAGAAATTTATTCTGTATTGGAAAAAGTTTAGGTATGCAATCACGCTTAGGCAAATGTTGGTTTAGGTTATTAATTTTGGTAATCTGTGTTCTGGTTACAGGTTGTAGTAAGAATGATATGCCTTTTCCAAGATGTATATCTGCTGATTATTTTGGTCCTGAACCCATTGCAATTGGTGCTCATTTTCCAATCGGTCATGATGCGTTTTTTCCAGAAGGTGAAAGTGGAGAACCTATTGATCCTGAAACCGGAGAAATCAATTATGGTTTTCACCCTAATCAAGTAGTGAAGTGGAAGGATACCGGCCTTGAAACCAATGGAGATAGTTTAGTAGTACGAGTAAATGGTGCATGGACATCTTGGAGCAATAGTAATAAGAAGAAATCTCAAAGTAGTTATAGTTTGGAAAGTTTGGAGCAGTTAAAATATGCAACCAAATTTGAAAGAGGGGAAGGTGACAACAGTCTGCCTGACTTTCACTTGGTTTGTAATGATTATAAACCTAGCATACAAAAATTTTCAAGTAAGCCTAATGCAAGTTGCACTGTAAATTGCAAGTGCATTAATGAAGATGATAGCGCAAATACAGTATCACGTGGTGCTCCATGTTGGTTTACTAACGGCCATGGTGCTTATCTTTTATTTAAAAGGCCTAGCGATTCTAGTCCTAACGAAAATTTAAAATCCATGCGTAACCCTGAGTCTCCTACTGTACATCTAGGTTACAATTCCGTAGCGGAAGATGGAAGTGGGCTTTTTACTTTAGACAGAGATAACACCACATTACAGGACAGAAATTGTAATAAGGTGAGGTTAGAAAAAGGATGGAAAATATATGTAAACATATTAGATAGATATTATCTAGATAATGCAGGTGGCTACTCTTTTGAGTTCTTAAGTGGAGTGCAGCAGCCAAGTAGTTTTGGGTTTTTTGATTACATTTATAACTATCTAAAATGTGTATTATTGATTAACGAAAATTGTAAAAAGCATTTTGATAGCAATGATCCTGCAGCTGCACAAGCGATATTTCAAAATATAGCTGAAAAAAGTACGAGCTTTCACAATTTTGTTCTTTCCTTGCTTGTTCTATTTATAGTGATTTCATCGCTTCTTTATCTTTTTGGAATGATAAGAGAAACTAAGCATGATATGCTCATCAGAATGATGAAAATCACTCTAGTAATAGTGCTTATATCTCCTGGAAGTTTTAGATTTTTCTATGATCATTTTCTTGTTTTATTTGTTAAAGGTCTTGAACAATTGATAAGCATAATTACTAATTTTGCTCCCAACATGAACACCGGAGGTAATTCAAACGTTGCTCAAGGAAATGAAGCTAAATTGTTTAGCTTCATGGAGGATATGTTTAATAAGTTTTTTGCTTACTCTGTTTGGAAAAAGTTTGCAGCATTTTTACATTATCAAATGTGGGCAAGTCTCCTTATGATACCGGCAATTTTTATAGGGATTGTCTTATATTTCCTGCTGTGTATGTATGCTTACATAATATTCCTTTCTGGTTTTATGGGTATAGCTTTTCTTGTAGCTATAATGCCGCTATTCCTAATCTCTATTTTATTTTCACCACTGAAAAGTCTATTTGAGGGTTGGATAAAATTCTGTATTAGTTTCTGTTTGCAATCAATTATGATATTTACCCTGCTGTCATTACTTGCTGCGATGATAATGAATACCTTTTATAAACAGTTAGGCTTTACTGTGTGCTATAATAAATGGCTTGAAATAAAGTTATGTGCTCCAAAATGGGTATTTGGTGGTTTTTGTATAATTGATAAAGAATACTTTAGCTGGACTCCAGGGCAAATTTTTGTACCTTATGCTATTGGAGAGGCTTCTCCATTGAACGTAGATAAGAATATAGAAGGTATAGAAAAACTAAGCAGAATAGGTGGTACAGTAAAGTTTACTGGTGGCGCTGGATATATCCCTCTTCCACCAGATTACATTAATAAAGGTTTTCGTTATATAGATTATCCTTTCTTTAATCCAATTCCTGGAACTAAAGATAATCCAGCAGACCACTATATTGCGGAAAGTGATATGATAGTTAGTAATGGCTGTAGTGCAAAAGATCTAGTACGCTTAACAAATAGTTTATCTCATGCATCAGAGAGGGCTGACATTATATTACTGATCAACAATATAGAGAAAAGGATAGGTGATGTTAGTGAAATAATAAAACGCTACTGTCAAGATATAAATAAATGCAATAGTTATAGGGAAATAATTAATGAAATAAGATCTTTAGTGCGGAGTGCGATAAAAAAACAAGGTTGTAGAATACTGAAACTTCATGATTTATATAAGGATCCCAACAGTGAATACTGTCAGAAATGTAAAGATTGTGAGGATTGCAAAAATTATAAAGAAAATAGTGATTACCAAAGGGTGCAAGACATACAGAGAGGTTATTTAATCAACGCAGGAGAGATCTTTGTATTGTTCTTGCTTTCGTTTTTGATGTTTTCTTTGAAGGAGTTTGTACAACAGATGGGCTCAAGCATTGCCGGTGGTGGGTTTGGTGTTTACAATATATCTAGTATGTATCAAGCATCACCTGTGACTGGTTTAATGCAGGGATTAAAACAACAGATGCAAGATAAAATTGGTGGAGGGCTAGAGTCTTTAGGTAATTGGGCTACTCATGTACCGGACAGATTAGCTGGAGGTACAGCTAATTTGCTAGGTAGAATACCAGGAGTTGGGGGTGTGCTGAAATATGCTATTAATGTGCCACGTAAGCTTGTAGGTGCTACTATTGAAGCAACAAAATTTGCAACATCACCTAAAAATGATGTTGATAAGCTTGAGGAAAAAATCTACAGGGCGTTTGGAATTGATAAAGAAGATATTGCACATAGAAGAATTGATAAATATTTAGAATATTATAAAGGATATGTAGGATCACATTTGAGCTATACAATAGAAGATGCTATGAAGTTTACTTGGGAACATGGTCTCGACTCTATAGGAATTAACCCTGCTACAGGAGAAAAGGATGGTTACCAGCATAATCTACTCTATAGAGCAAAAACATATAGACGGGAATTTCTTGAGAAGCTTCATGATTACACTATCGGCCGTAAGAGAGAACCAGAAAAAGACAATCCTGATCAATCAAATAAGGTAGAACGAGAGTTAGGCACGGAACTAGTAAGAGATAACCATGATCAGCCACTAGAAGAAGGCGACCCTCTTCGACTACGAGGGGGAGGTCAGCCAGATAAGGTAGTACAAGAACTAAGCACAGAACAAGAAGACAAGCCTAATCAACTACAGCATGATCAGCCAACAGAAGAAGATAAGCCTGATCAATCAAATGAAGTGACACGAAATTTAGGCACGGAACCAAAAGGTTCAGATGAAATTGATGATTTTGGATCTGCTTTTGAAGGTATGGAAAAACGTGCTGAAAGAGAAGGCAGAAGAAATCAAGATAAAGTTTACAACCTCTCACCACTTTTTGAAATGAACACTCCAGAAGCTGTAGAAAAACGTGCTGAAAGAGCTAGAAGAAAAGAAGAAAGAGATCGAAAAGACGAAGTTTATAATCTTAAGCCTTTATTTAAAGAACCAAAAAATCCAGAAGAGTACGTTAAGGCACTTTTTGAAATGAATACCCAGGAAGCTATAAAAAAACGTGCTGAAAGAGAGGAAAAAAGAAATCGAGAAGACAGTAAAAGGAAATTACCGGAACCAATGAGGAAACCAGATGCAAAAGGAGATGAGAAGAGGATTGAAGATGAAGACTAATAAAAATTTCAAAGGCCTTGATTATTATAAATTGCAGCAAGACAAAGATGGCAACATAAAGTTAAATGACTACGACGACATTTTAAATGCGCGTAGGGCAAGGGTAGACTTGTTGCGGGATAACACATCACTTGACAAGGATGTCAATTTTGCTAAATTGAATAAAGCTTTGAGTGAGAAATTTGTAGATAATCATGGTTTATTGTCTGAATTTGATAAGGAAGACAAAGAGATTGCACAAGAAAGGCTTAAGATGTCTAATATTTTAGACAATCTTGATAATCTTGCAAACATTGAAAGTGAAGATCTATTAGAGGTTAGTTTGTTACTATCAGATCTTAGTTTTATAGAGAGAAATATTGTGTTGAATGCCGATCAGAGTTCTGATCTAATAGGGTTCAAAAGTCTATTTATAGAAAAAAAAGCATCTGGTGAGGAATATAGTGATGAAGAGTGTCACAATTTCCTCGATAGTATAGAGAAAATCAATACTTTAATTAAGTTAGAGTTAGAAAGTAGAATTGAAGGGATGGGTCATGATGAAAAAAACAACCATGATGATTTACAAGACGAGATTGGTCGTGCAATCAGTATAGAAAATAAATCAAAGAAAAGCGATTGATCTTGCGTTCCTCCACAAGCAACCTTCTTTCTATTAGACTGCTGAAGCTATGTTGACATTAAATGTGTATTATAAATAATTAGTTAACTTCGAACTTGTTTTATATGTTACGTGTTATTGCGGGTAAATATCGTGGAAGAAAAATAACTACAGGCAAGAATTTAGCTGCACGGCCCACTATGAGTAGTGTCCGAGAAGCAATATTTAGTATACTTTCTTCAAGAAAACCTATTTATAACCTAAATGTACTTGATTTATTCTGCGGAAGTGGCTCTTTTTCATTTGAAGCACTTTCTCGAGGTGCTAAACATGCATTCATGGTAGATTCAGATTATTACAATTTGCAACTGCCTAAAAAAACAGCAGAAGATTTTGGAATTACGAGCGATATCACGTTAATTTGTTGCAATGCTAACGGATTACCAAGACCTATTTCAAAGTGCGATATAGTTTTTATGGATCCACCTTATAATATCAATCTGTTTAACTCAACTTTAGACGAGTTAGCTCACTCAGGCTGGTTAAATGATAATGCGTTAATAATTCTAGAAATGAGGAAAAATGAAGGTTTTGAGTGCAATAAAAACTTCAATATAATTGTGGAGCGTACCTACGGTATTGCAAAAATAATTTTTCTTTCTTCACTCACTTGAATTTCTTTTGTAAACATCTATAGCTAAGCTAAGTAAGATTTTTCCGAGGACTGAAAGAAAAAATCAATTCGTTTTGGTGGGAATAGGGTGTGTAACAGCAAATCAATACGAGTTGATATACTAGAAGAAGCAGTATGGAAAGAAATGAAGATGGTACTCAAAGAACCAGAGGTAATGACAAAGGTTAGACTTTTAAAATATGAAAATAAGCAGGCAAAGGATGAGATTGAAAAACGCGCAGATAAAATAGAACAAGGTATAGAAAGATTAGCTTATGTATATGCAAGGGGTCATATAACGAAGGAAAAGTATGACTTAGAAGTTGTGTAATAGTTTAGACTTGATCTGACAGGCATGAATTAACTGACA
>NZ_JAFEVF010000007.1:0-44829 GCF_048054115.1 Wolbachia endosymbiont of Nasonia vitripennis
TTCTGTCAGTTAATTCATGCTTGTCAGATCAAGTCTAAACTATTACAGATTAAACATACTACCTCATTAGCTATATTCAATTTGACTGATCATAGTGCGATGCCACCACACTCTCTTCTTCATCAGAATGTAATTGATAACTATTATCACTCAGCAATTTTTCGTCATAAGTCTCAATATCAAAATATTTTTCATATTTATCTATATTTTCACAAAGCGAAAGTGCTTTCACCTTATTCATAATCAGACCCGTACCAGCAGGAATTAACCTTCCTACTATAACATTTTCTTTTAACCCACTCAAAGGATCACTCTTTCCGCAAAATGCTGCTTCCGTAAGTACTTTTGTTGTTTCTTGGAAAGAGGCAGCAGAAATAAAGGAATTAGTTTCAAGGCTTGCTCTAGTAATTCCCTGCAGAATAGGAAGATAATGAGCAGGTCGTTTTCCAGAGTTATTCATAGCATCATTTTCTCTATCAATTTCCAGCCTGTCGATATTTTCTCCAATTAAGTACATAGTATCACCAGGATCGGTAATTTCTACTTTTTGTAGCATTTGCTTTAAGATCACTTCTAAATGCTTGTTATCTATGCGCACACCTTGCAATCTATAAACTTGCTGTATTTCAGAAATCATATAGTGTGCTAACGCTTCTAACCCAAGCACACGTAGAATATCATAAAGATCAGGATCGCCATCCATCAATAAATCACCTTTACGCACAAAATCACCTTCATTGACTATTACATGCTTACTTCTTGATACTAAATACTCAACTTGAGAAGCTTGCTCATCTACAGGTTTAATTACTACACTGCGTTTTCCTCTACGGTCTTTTTCAGAGAACGTTACATAGCCATCTATTTCACTAACGATAGCATGCTCTTTAGGACGACGTGCTTCAAATAATTCTATAACCTTAGGCAAGCCACCAGTAATATCACGAGTTCTAACTGACTCTCTCGGCGTTCTTGTGATAACATCACCTGCATGAACCTTTTGGCCATCCTGTACATTAAGCACTGCACCAACTGGTATAAAGTAACATGCTTCCACACCACTTGAAAGTGTTATTACTTTTTCATTATCATCAAGCAGTGCAATACGAGGACGTAAATTAGCTACACCAGAGTGCAATTTCCAATCTTTTACTACTCTATTTGATATTCCTGTAGATTCATCCATCACTTCAGTGATTGAAATTCCATCTTTTAAATCCTGGTAAGATATTGTACCACTCTTTTCCGTAATAATAGGTAGTGTATACGGATCCCATTCCGCAACTTTATCACCAATTTTTACTAACTCACCCTCATTTACATAAAGTTTAGCACCATAAGGCACACTGTGCTTCAATTTTTCACTACCAAGGCTATCAATTAAAACGACTTCACAGGAACGGCTTATCACAATTTTATTTCCGTTTTTATCTATAATTATATTACTATTGTTTAGTTTTATTCTAGCATTAATAGAAGCTATAATATTTGAGGACTCAATACCTCTAGTCATTACCCCACCTATATGGAAAGTACGCATCGTTAACTGAGTACCTGGCTCTCCAACAGATTGAGCAGCGATAACACCAACTGCTTCACCTATTGAAACAATTTTACCAGTTGCAAGGTCTCTTCCATAACACAAAGAACACACACCAGGACTTATTTCACAAGTTAAAGGCGATCTAATTTTTATAGCATCAAGACCTGCAATGTTGATTTGCTTTACTTTACCTTCATCAATTAATTCCCCTGCTTTTAATAATAACTCTTTGGTTACTGGGTTATATATATCATTTGCAGCTGTTCTACCCAGTACAACACTCTCTAGAGATGCAACTATAGTACTACCTTCAACTATAGCTCTTACAATAAGGCCATTTTTCGTTTTACAGTCATGTTTTGTAACTATGCAATTTTGAGATACATCAACCAAGCGACGAGTTAAGTATCCAGAGTTTGCAGTTTTAAGTGCAGTATCAGCTAAACCTTTACGCGCACCGTGAGTAGAATTAAAGTATTCAAATACATTTAATCCTTCGCGAAAATTAGAAATTATAGGTGTTTCTATAATTTCACCAGAAGGTTTGGTCATTAACCCTCGCATTCCTGCTAACTGCTTCATCTGGGAAGTAGAACCTCTTGCACCTGAGCTAACCATCATATATATTGAATTGTACTTACTATTTTCATCATACACAGATATCGCTTTTAACATATCATTCGCTATTATATCTGTGCACTTAGACCACTCATCTATAACTTTATTATACCTCTCACTTTTAGTGATTAGTCCGTCTTGATACTGTGCAGAAAATTTCTTAATTTCACCCCTTGTATAATCAACGTGTGTAGCTTTAGTTTCAGGTATGACCATATCGCAACGACTAAAAGAAGTACCAGAAAATGTAGCATACTCAAAGCCAAGTGTCATCAATTTATCAGAAAATACCACTGTAGCACTTTGACCGCAGCTACGATATACTAAATCAACAATACTAGTTATTTCCTTAACTGTTAATACCTGATTTATTAAATCGAAGCTTAGATTCTCATGTTTAGGAAAAATCTGCCATAATATTAAACGTCCAGGAGTTGTACAAATAGTTTTATACTGAATGTTTCCATCGCTATTGATGTGTTCCATTTTGTACTTTATATGAGAATGAATATGCAGAGTACCGTTGTTTAAGGAATGCTCAACTTCACAAAAAGCACAAAAAAGTGGTAAATCATCCTTCTTAAGTTGCTGTAAAGTTAGGTAGTATATACCAAGCACTATATCTTTACTAGGAACTATAATCGGTCTTCCATTAGAAGGACTTAAAACGTTATTAATTGACATCATCAACACTCTAGCTTCAAGTTGAGCTTCCAATGAAATTGGCACATGTACTGCCATTTGATCACCATCAAAGTCAGCGTTAAATGCTGTACAAACAAGTGGATGAAGCTGTATTGCTTTACCTTCAATAAGGACTGGCTCAAAAGCCTGAATACCAAGCCTGTGTAGCGTAGGCGCTCTATTTAGTAAAACAGGATGCTCTTTTATTACTTCTTCAAGCATATCCCAGACTTCTGGCTTTTCTGCTCTTATTAACTTACTAGCAAATTTAATAGTTGGAGCGATTCCATATATTTTAAGCCTTGAGTAAACAAAAGGCTTGAATAACTCAAGAGCCATTCTTTTCGGTAATCCACACTGATTTAGTTTTAAAGTTGGACCAACAACTATTACAGAACGTCCAGAATAATCTACCCTTTTTCCTAAAAGATTCTGACGGAAACGACCTTGCTTTCCTTTCAGCATATCGCTAATAGACTTTTTATACCCAGTAGCGCCAGCTTTATTTACCAGAGCATTACGACGACTATTATCAAAAAGAGAATCAACTGCCTCTTGTAACATTCTTTTCTCATTACGAATCATAATCTCAGGAGGAT
This sequence comes from Wolbachia endosymbiont of Nasonia vitripennis, assembly GCF_048054115.1. Taxonomy (NCBI): domain Bacteria; kingdom Pseudomonadati; phylum Pseudomonadota; class Alphaproteobacteria; order Rickettsiales; family Anaplasmataceae; genus Wolbachia; species Wolbachia endosymbiont of Nasonia vitripennis. The sequence goes on from NZ_JAFEVF010000007.1 coordinate 3,445, forward strand.
TCAAACTTAACAATTTTCTCAATCTATTATTTCTATTAATAATAGTTCTATAATGATGATTTAAATCAGAAACTGCAGGTCGACCACTTTCAAGCGATACCAAGGGACGCAAGTCAGGTGGTAAAATAGGTATAGCTGTAAGTATCATCCACTCAGGTCTGTTTCCAGACTTGATAAAATTTTCAACAATACGTAATCTCTTTATAATTTTCTTTCTTCTCATTTCAGAAGCAACAGACTCTAACTCCTGTCTTAAATTCTTCCTAATTTCATGTAAATCAAGGCGTATTAGCAATTCTCTTATAGCTTCAACACCTTGCATAGCTATAAAGCTATCGACCCCATAGCTATCTTTAGCTTCATTATAAGCTTTCTCACTAATAATTTCACCTTTTTCAAAAGAGGAAACAAGAGGATCTATTACAACATAATTATCACTATATAAAATACTTTCGATATCTCTAAGAGACATATCTAATAATGCTCCAATTCTTGAAGGAAGTGACTTCAAAAACCATATATGAGCAACAGGAGATGCAAGCTCTATATGACCCATTCTTTCTCTTCTTACTTTAGAAGATGTAACTTCTACTCCACATTTTTCGCATATACGGCCCCTATGTCTTCTTTTTTTGTACTTTCCACATAAACATTCATCATCATTGACAGGACCAAAAATTTTAGGACAAAATAATCCACCTTTCTCAACTTTGAATGTACGGTAGTTTGCAGTTGAAACATCTGTTATCTCTCCATAAGACATACGTTTAATACTTTCAGGGCTAGCAATGGAAATGCTAACCTCATTAAAAGATTGTGCGATATTAGTGTGAGATATATCTTCAATTACTATGTCATTTTGCTTCAAATCCACATTAAAACACAAGGAACGCAACTCTTTTATCATGACATTAAAGGATTCAGGAATTCCACATTCAAAGTTACTGTCACCTTTTATTACCGATTCATAAATCTTAACCCTGCCATTAATGTCATCAGACTTCACAGTTAACATTTCCTGCAAAGTGTAAGCAGCACCGTAGGCTTGCAGTGCCCAACATTCCATTTCACCAAAACGCTGACCACCAAAATGAGACTTTCCTCCAAGAGGTTGTTGAGTAACCAAACTATAAGGTCCTACTGAACGCGCATGAATTTTACCATCTACTAAGTGATGCAACTTAAGCATGTACATGTAACCAACTGTAACTTTGCGATCAAACTTCTCACCCGAGCAACCATCATATAATACAACTTGCCCAGAGTTATCCAATCCAGCAAGTTCAAATAGCTTTACTATTTGTTCATCTTTTGGACCTTCAAATACAGGTGCAGTAACAGGAATGCCATCACGCAACTTATACGCAAATTCAATGAGGTGATTATCATTAATATCGCGAATGTTATTACAAATAGATAAATTACTGCCACAACTATAAACCTCAATCAGGAAGTGACGTAAACTACTGTGTGCATCTTTACAAGAGTTGAAATAATTCTCTACTAATGTAGTCAATTCATTATTTAATTCATCCTTATTAGGCGTATCTAAAATAGAAGCCGTTATTTCATCATCATTAATATCCTCAAATTTTTTATTATCAAGATATAATGCTGCAAATTTTTCAAAATCATCATCACTGAGAGATCTAATTGCCTCACAAAAAGCACGTTTGATTTTATTGATCTCATCAAGAATATTGCCTACTTTTTCTCCTAATTTTTTACAAGCCCAACCTACATGCGTTTCCAATATTTGACCTACATTCATTCGCGAAGGAACGCCAAGAGGGTTAAGAATAATATCAATAGGAGTACCATCTTCTAAATAAGGCATATCTTCTACTGGAACAACTCGAGAAATCACACCTTTATTTCCATGTCTACCAGCCATTTTATCCCCTGGCTGCAAACTATGTTTTACAGCAATAAAAACTTTTACTGACATCGACACACCTTGAGGTAGATCATAGCCTTCATGCAATTTTTCTACTTTTCGCTTAAAGTTTGCTATCGCATGTGATACTTTTTCATCAAAATCTTTTTTTAAGCTCTCAACTTGCTTAGAAATAGATTGGTTTTTCAATCCTATATCCCACCATCCCTCACGTTCAATAAAATTAATACTTTCTCGATCTTGCGAGCCAGAATTAATAAGAATTTTTCTTAATTCATCATAGAAATATTGATTAATAACATTGATTATATGGTCCCGCTCTTTCTCAAAATCATTTACCTCTTTTTGCTTAATAAGAAACGCCCTTTCGTTTTCTTCTTCCCCTCTGCGTGTAAAGACCTGCACATCAATCACTATCCCTTCAATATCTGGAGATGTATATAAAGAGGAATCCACACAATCAAATGACTTTTCACCAAAAATTGTCATTAACAATTTTGTCTCAGGAGGCAATGAAAGAGAATGCTTAGGTGTAACTTTCCCCACCAAAATATAACCTGGACCAACTCTTGTACCAACCTTTACTATACCACTATCATCCAAGTGATAAAGATTTTCTTCATTAACACCGGGTATGGCACGAGTTATTTTTTCCGACCCTAAAGGAGTGTCATGTACAACACATTCAAATTCTTCTATATGAATAGAAGTAAATAGATCTTTTTTAACAACTTCACTAGAAATAATGATTGAGTCTTCAAAATTATAACCTTGCCAAGACATAAAAGCGACTAGCAAGTTTTGGCCAAGTGCCAATTCACCGTTATTAATAGCAGGACCATCAGCTATCACATCACCTTCCTTAACACAATCACCTACATGCACCAGTGGTTTCTGGTTAATACAAGTATTATGGTTAGAACGCTGAAATTTTCTTAGATGATAAATATCTACATCCAAGTAGTTAATTCCTCCTTTGTCAAAAGCACGTATAACTATAGAGTTACTATCTGAGCTGTCAACTATGCCACCACGTTTTGCTAAAACTACAGCACCAGAGCCAGAAGCTACGAAAGACTCCATGCCAGTAGCAACCAAAGGAGCAGTAGGCTTCAATAAAGGTACAGCTTGACGCTGCATATTTGAACCCATTAACGCTCTATTAGCATCATCATTTTCTAAAAATGGAATTAAAGAAGCAGCAACCGATATTACCTGCTTAGGAGATAAATCAATGTAACTTACTTGATTACTATTTACCATTACAAAGGTACCAGCATACCTACAGTATAACATATCATCAACAAAGCAGTTGTTCTCATCAAGCTTTGCGCTGGTATCGGCTATATAATATAAACCTTCATCTATAGCAGACAGATACTCAATTTGATCAGTAACAACCTTATTAACTACTTTCCTATAAGGACTTTCAATGAACCCATATTTATTAATACGAGCGTATATAGCTAAGCTATTAATTAAGCCTATATTCTGCCCCTCAGGAGTTTCAATAGGGCAAATTCTTCCGTAATGAGTTGGATGAACATCACGCACTTCAAATCCCGCCCTCTCTCTTGTTAAACCACCAGGACCTAACGCTGACAACCTTCTTTTATGTGTTATTTCAGATAATGGATTAGTCTGATCCATAAATTGAGATAATTGGGAAGAGTTGAAAAAATCTCTTAAGACATTGGTTAACACTTTTGGATTTATAAAATCAGATGGAGAGACTTTATCTAAACTAGAAGTAGACATAGAATCAACTACTGCCCGTCCCAATTTTAATAATCCAGTTCTAAATTGATTTTCTATAAACTCTCCAACTGAACGGACTCTTCTATTTGCTAAATGATCAATATCATCTACAGATCCTTGACCATCACGTAACAATACTATTTTTCTTATAATTTCAATAATGTCTTCATGTGTTAAAGTAGTTAAATTTTCCTCATAATTTAACCCAAGGCAAGAGTTAAGTTTTAATCTACCAATGTTAGACAAATCATAATATTCCGGACTGAAGAAAAGATTACGAAAAAACTCCTCTACTATCTTTAAAACAGGAACTTCACCAGGACGCAAAACCTTATATATTTCATATAGAGCGTTCTCATAAGACATGTTTTCATCTAAGAAAAGTGTGTTTAATATGTAAGGTCCAACAGAAACATTATCTATGTTCAACACTGATATTTTATCTATAGATAATAATTCAAGCTTTTTTATATCCTCTAATTTTATAGATTCACCAGCAGATAAGACTTTTGTAGAACTAGCACTATCTATTAAATCTTCTGCAAGAAATAAACCACATATAGAATCATAAGGAATTAGATACTCTTTCAATCCGTTATCATATAGATTTTTAGCTAATTTTGAAGTAATACGAACATTAGCTTTAAGTAACACATTGCCTTCAACATTCTTTAAATCAAAAGGAAGCCTCACTCCCTTGAATTTATCAGGGGAAAAAGGTACTCTCCAGCCACTTTTATGTTTTATATACTCTATTTTTTCATAAAATTTATTAAGTATGTCATTATTTGATAAGCCCAAAGCCTTTAATAAAACTGATATTGGCAACTTTCTCTTTCTATCAATACGAAAATACAAATGATCTTTAACATCAAACTCAATATCAAGCCAAGAACCTCTATAAGGAATAACTCTAGCAGAATAGATCAATTTGCCAGAATTGTAAGTTTTTCCCTTATCACTATCAAAAAAGACTCCAGGAGATCTATGCATTTGTGAAACGATAACTTTCTCTACGCCATTGATGATGAAAGTACCTTTATCAGTCATCATAGGCAGTTCACAAAAGCGAACCTCCTGCTCTTCAGCAGATTTTATAACAGTTGCAAGCTTAGAATGATCATCATCTTCTTTAATCTCTTGATATTTTTCAAGAGAAACACCATCCTGCATAATAACAAGACGTATAGAAGCAATAACCTGAGCAGAAAAAGTTATACCACGTTTTATACATTCAGACTCACTATACTTAAGATCATCTACCCTACAATTCAAAAATTCGATAGTAGCCCTATGCAAAGGATCAGATATTGGAAAAATTGTATGAAAGATAGCTTCAAGTCTTTCATTACTTTCATTATTAGGAGTAAAGGAATTATATGACCCCTTTTGGACTTTAACCAAATCCAACAAAGAATCTTTTAAATCAATCGACCTGGAATAAGAAACTCTAGGAACAAAAGCACTAGAAGCACACATATAAGAAGAATCAACCATTAAAATACCTTCACTAATTAAAAGAGCTATATCAACATAAAATTAATATACTAACATTTTATTCAAGCTCAACTTTAGTTGCTCCTGCTTCAATAAGTTTTTGCTTTATTTTTTCTGCTTCGTCTTTAGAAACATTAGCAGTCAAATCTTTGGGTAAAGACTCAACTAATTCTTTCGCTTCTTTTAAATTCAATGTAGAATTAACTTCTCTAATAGCTTTAATCACTCCTATTTTTTTGCTTGCATCAATCTCTTTGATTACAACTTTATATTCAGCTTTTTCTTGAGCAACAGGAGCATTAGCATTATCACTAATAGGCACCCCAGCACCAACAGCTCCACCAAGAAAAGAACCACTAGGCAACCCTATTTTTTCTTCTAGAACTTTTACAAGTTCAGAAGCTTCTAATAGATTTAAAGATAATATTTTATCAACCAAATCACTTGTTACATTATTCATACTGACCACCTTATTTAACAACAAATTTATTTTTTAGAACTATAGTAATCCAAAACTCTCATAAGCCTCATAGAAGATGAATTAACAGACAATGCTAACCGAGCAGGAATATCATAAGATATTAAACGCATAATTTTAATACGCAATTCATCCAGAGAGGGAAGCTTAGCCAATTTGTTAACATCTTCCACTGTTAACAATTCATTTATATGAGCCGCACAAATCACAGACATTTTTTCTTTGTTAGCATTAATAAAATCAACTATTAACTTTGCAGCTTCTACTATAGCACTAGAATATATAATAGCAACAGAACCAGAAAATTTACCTGATAAATAAGAAAATTTACCAGTCCTTTCCAAAGCCAAGCAAGCTAGAGTATTTTTAACTACTAACATCCCACCCATTACAGATTTTAGACTATTCCTAAGAATTAATGAATTGCTAACATTCATAGACTTGAAATTTACCAATATTAAGAAATCATTATTTACAAACACATTCATTATGTTTTGTATAAATTCATCCTTATCTTTACGCTTCACAATTTCGCTCCCTTAAATTATATCTTCTACTTTGTTTATTTTATGAGCTTTACCCATAGTTGAATTTAAAAAAACGCTTTTAAAGTAAACTCCTTTCACAGAAGCAGGTTTATTGTCTCTAATTACTTTAAGAAAGGCTTTTAAATTTTCCAGCAAATCATCAATATCAAATTTAATACTTCCTAATTTACCATGAATAACCCCATTTTTATCCGTCCTGAATTTTATTTGACCAGACTTAATGGTTTTAGTAGCTTCAGCAATATTAGAAATCACAGTACCAAATTTAGGGTTAGGCATCAGCCCTTTAGCACCCAATACTTTTGCAATAGGAGTGATTTTTGCCATGAAATCAGGAGTAGTGATGCACCAATCAACATTCAACTTTCTACCTTTTTTTATCTCTTCAATTAAATCTTCTCCTCCTGTAATATCAGCACCAGCTTTTTCAGCTTCTAATAAATGTTTATCTTGAGCAAAAACAGCTACTTTAATATTCTTCCCGATACCTTTAGGCAACACTACTGTACCACGCACCTGCTCTTCAGATTTACGTGAATCTACACCTAAATTGACTGCGATATCAACTGATTCATTAAATTTTGCTGAAGCAGACTCAACAATCTTCTCCAAACACTGCTTAAAATCATCATTATATGTACTCATTTACCTAACCTTCCACAACTTCTATACCCATAGATTTTGCAGTGCCTATAACCATCTTCACTGCTGAATCTTCATTATCCACTTTCATATCAACCATCTTACACTTTGCCACTTTAATGATAGCAGACATAGATAATTTAGCCACTAATTCTTTACCAGAATTACCAGAACCTTTACTTAATTTAGCTTCCTGCTTAAGCAAATAAGCCACAGGCGGACCGCTGACAGTAAAATCATGAGAGCGATCATCCTTTATGGAAATTCTCACTGTTACTAAATCACCTACTTTATAACTAGCGTTAGCAGCGCTAGTAGCTTTATTAAAAGCTTCACAAAATTTAGGAACAGGTATACCACGCGGGCCAAGTACTGAAGCAATTTTCGGTCCTGGAACTGCTTTTCCAGCTTCCATAAGCAAGTTAATCTTAGCAACTACATTACTCATAATTAATCCTCTATTTTCTCTACTTGAGCCAAATCAAGCTCTATTATTGTTGGCTTACCTAAGATTGATACTTCAATATTAATAATTTTTTTCTCATCATTTACCATATCTACCTTACCAGTAAAATTTTGAAAAAGACCATCATTAATTTTTACTTTTTCACCTTTCTCATAACCATAACTCAACTTTTTCGTTTCTTGAGCATTGTAAAGCGCACTACACATTGAGCGAATCTCATTATCCTCAATCACCTTTGGAACATTACCATTTTTCAAAAATCCATAAACCTTAAGAGATTTTGGTATATTATTAATAAAATTTAATACCTCATCGCATAAATTCATGTATAAAAAGACATAACCAGGAAAGGACTTCCTTCGTTTAGCATTTTTTTTAGATTTTAAATCCATCTCACTTAATTCTTCACAAGGAATAAAAACCCTATTAAAATAATTATTAATATTCAATCTCATAGAATTTTCTAATATATATTGGCGCACTTTCTCTTCATAATTAGAGGCAACTCTTAAAATGTACCACTTATATCTATTAAATTCCTTACGTTTTAAAATTACCTCATCATCTGAAATCATCTCAAAATGACCAGACTCATCACCACAAAACCCAGTCATTTGATTCAAAATATTTTTGCTTTCATCACACAGATGCATACATATATATACTTCACATAACTCTTTTATATCAGATTTTACATCACATACTGTCTGATAAGGAATAAACACCTCCTTAAAGTAAACAGTATTGGTTGCCAACTCGCATATATCCTTCTCATACCCGTAATCGACTTTAATGATATACCATTTATACTTATATTCCATAAATAATTCCAAATAAAGTCTTAATTACGTAAAGAGACATAAAATCTACGAAGCAAAAGAAAATCGAAAAGCATAATATAACAGTTATTACAATAAACAAAGATGACAATACCTGCTGTTTTTTTATCCAAGCAATTCTCCTTATTTCTTGCTTTATATCGCAAAAAAAAACATACAGGTTTTTTAACATTTCTACCATAATATTAATGCAGGAGCGATAGGAATTGAACCTACAACCTCTGGTTTTGGAGACCAGCGCTCTACCAATTGAGCTACACTCCTATAATTCAAAGTTTACTCTAAAATTTCCGAAACAACGCCAGAACCAACAGTTCTACCACCTTCTCTTATCGCAAAACGTAATCCTTTATCCATTGCTATTGGTACTTGCAACTCCACTTCTATACTTACATTGTCCCCTGGCATTACCATCTCCTTTCCATCTAGCAATTTTATGCTCCCAGTTACATCCGTTGTCCTTAAATAAAACTGTGGCTGATAATTTCCAAAAAATGGTGTATGCCTTCCTCCTTCTTCTTTCTTCAATATATACACCTCCGCATTAAATTTCTTATGCGGGGTTATTGTCCCTGGTTTTGCCAATACTTGCCCTCTCTCCACTTCTTCTCTCTTTGTTCCTCTTAGTAGTATTCCTACATTGAGTCCTGCACTTCCCTTATCTAGCAACTTCTTAAACATCTCAACACCAGTACATATCGTCTTTTGCGTCGCTTTCAGACCTATTATCTCTATCTCATCCCCTGCCTTTATCTCCCCCTTCTCTATTCTTCCTGTTACTACCGTCCCTCGGCCCGATATTGAAAATACATCTTCTATTGGCAACAAAAACGGCAAATCTACAGGCCTTGGAGGTACTGCCACATACTCATCTAACTTCTCCATCAATTTATCTATTGATTTCTTTCCATACTCACTACTATCATCCTCTAATGCTTTTAACGCAGACCCAACTATCACAGGCACTTCATCACCTGGAAATCCATACTTACTCAGCAACTCTCTCACTTCCATTTCTACCAAATCTATCATATCAGCATCAGCAACATCAGCTTTATTTATATATACCACGATATATCCAACACCCACCTGTTTTGCCAGCAATATATGCTCTCTCGTTTGTGGCATCGGCCCATCAACCCCTGACACTACCAATATCGCTGCATCCATCTGTGCTGCACCTACTATCATATTCTTTACATAATCAGCATGTCCAGGGCAATCAACGTGTGCATAGTGTCTCTTTTCTGTTTGATATTCAACATGCGCTGTTGCTATTGTTATACCTCTCTTTCTTTCTTCTGGCGCTTTATCTATTTGATCATATGCTACAAAATTACCATAATGCTTTGTTATCGCCGCTGTTAACGTTGTCTTCCCATGATCCACATGTCCTATCGTTCCCACGTTTACATGCGGCTTTCCAAATGCTTCTACTATCGCTGTCATAATTACTAACCTTTAATTATACTTTAACTTTAACTCATCAACCACATATTGTGGCACTTGTTCATAACAAGAAAAATGCATACTATACTGAGCTCTTCCCTGAGATATAGAACGCAAAACATTTATATAACCAAACATATTTGCAAGAGGAACCGAAGCAGTAATTATTTTGCTATTATTACCTAAATCCAGCATATCAACAACACTGCCTCTTCTACTATTTATATCACCCATAACATCACCCATATATTCTTCAGGAGTAATGATTTCCACTTTCATTATAGGTTCTAGCATTTTTGGACCAGCTTTATTTGCCATTTCCTTAAAAGCACCTTTAGCAGCAAGTTCAAAAGCCAAAGGACTAGAATCAACATCATGAAAAGCACCATCAAGAAGAGTAGCCTTAAAATCAATCAATGGAAAGCCGGAAATTATACCACCTTCTTTTATCAACTCTAAGCCATTTTGCACTCCAGGTATATACTCTTTTGGAATAGCACCGCCTACAATTTTACTTTCAAACTGAAAGCCAAAACCAGGCTCAAGAGGTTCGAATTTTATTTTAACTTTAGCAAACTGACCAGCACCACCTGATTGTTTTTTATGAGTGTAATCAATTTCAACAGATTTAGTGATAGTTTCACGATATGCAACTTGAGGCGCACCAACGTTAGCTTCAACATTAAACTCGCGCTTCATTCTATCAATAATAATCTCAAGATGCAGCTCACCCATACCTTTTAATATAGTCTGCCCACTCTCTGCATTTACTGACATCCTTAAAGAAGGATCTTCTGCAACCAATCTATTCAAAGCAACACCTAATTTTTCCTGATCTGAGGTGGTTTTCGGTTCTATAGCAATTTCAATAACAGGATCAGGAAATTCCATACGCTCTAATAGTATAGGAAAATCAGATGAACATAAAGTATCACCAGTAATTGTTTTCTTTAATCCAACTAAGGCAACTATATCACCAACTTTAGCTTCGTTTATATCTTCTCTGTTATTTGCATGCATAAGCAACATTCTACCAATTCCTTCAGTCTCATTCTTTCCAGCATTTAACACAGCAGATTTAGATTTTAACTTACCGGAATAAATACGAATAAACGTCAAGCTACCTACAAATTTATCCGTCATCACTTTAAACGCAAGAGCAACGAATTTCTCTTTTTCTGAAGGTTTGATCTCAATTTTCTTTTCTGAATCTTTAGGATCAGTTCCAATAATTACATCAACATCAATAGGAGAGGGTAAAAAATCAACCACACCATCTAAAAGTGATTGCACGCCTTTGTTTTTAAAAGCTGACCCACATAATACAGGGACAAATTTTCCTTTAATGGTCCCGCTTCTCACACACTTTTTCAACAAATCAATTGGCAGATCGTTAGATTCAAAGTAAGTATTTATCGCCTCATCATCCATTTCAGCTGCAGCATCTAATAAAAGATTTCGATACTCTTGAGCCTTATCAAGCAAATCAGAAGGAATATCTTCATAAGAAAATTTAGCGCCTAATGTTTCTTCTTGCCATATAATAGCTTTCATAGAAATAAGATCGATTATGCCTTTAAAATCTTTCTCACTTCCTATTGGCAACTGAATAACTAAAGGTGATGCGCCAAGCTTCGTTTTTATCATATCGACACATCGATAAAAATTTGCCCCGATTCTATCCATTTTATTAACAAAGCAGATACGAGGAACGTTATATTTATCAGCTTGACGCCAAACTGTCTCAGACTGAGGCTCAACTCCAGCAACTCCATCAAATACAGCAACCGCACCATCCAAAACCCTCAAAGATCTCTCAACTTCAATAGTGAAGTCAACATGACCAGGAGTATCTATTATATTAATCCTATGATCATTCCAAAAACATGTTGTTGCAGCAGAGGTAATTGTAATGCCACGCTCCTTCTCTTGCTCCATCCAATCCATAGAAGCTGCACCATCGTGCACTTCACCAATCCTATTTTGTTTGCCAGTATAAAATAAAATACGCTCTGTTGTGGTGGTCTTGCCAGCATCTATATGAGCCATTATTCCTATATTTCTATACCTAGATATTAAAACTTCCATACCACAATCAATCAGCTAATATTAAAAACGAAGATGAGAAAATGCCTTATTAGCTTCAGCCATTTTATACTTTTCTTCACACATCTTAAATGCACCACCACATTTATTATAAGCATCTAATATTTCAGACTGCAAACAATAAACAGTAGTTCTACCGCTCTTTTTTCGAGCAGCAGAAGTTGCTCTAGCAATCCACCTTAATGCCAAAGAAATTGCTCTATCTTGACGAATTTCAACAGGGACTTGATAAGTTGCACCACCAATACGCCGAGAGCGTACTTCTATAGAAGGGGTAACATTTTCTACTGCTGTTTCAAAAATTGATAAGGCATCTTTGCCTATTTTCTTTTCAGCTAAGGACAAAGCACTATAAGCAATCTTTTCTGCAATAGATTTTTTACCACATTTCATAATTATATTAATAAAACGCATAAGCAAGACACTACCATAACGAGAGTCAGGGCTTGTTCTTTTTTTTGCTTTATTACGACGTGCCATAAATTTTAACCAGATTTCTTTACACCATATTTTGAACGAGCTTTCTTTCGATTTTGCACACCACGTAGATCAAGAGCACCTCTTATTATGTGATAACGTACACCCGGCAAATCCTTAACTCGCCCACCACGTATTAAAACAACAGAATGCTCTTGTAAATTATGACCTTCGCCAGGTATATAAGCCGTCACTTCACCGTATCCACTAATCTTTACTCTAGCTACCTTACGTAGTGCTGAATTAGGCTTTCTAGGAGTTGTAGTATATACCTTAGTGCAAACACCCCTTCTTTGAGGATTGCATTTTCCCAAAGCTGGCACCTTCTTCTTGCGAGTTAACCCTGATCTACCTTTACATATTAATTGATTTATCGTAGGCATATACTGTAAACTTAAAACTCTAAAAATAACTAAGTCTTAGTTATAAAATAATAAACCTCAATAGTCAATATAAAAATAAACATTACTACTCTAATAATCTCAGCCTAATTGCTTTGAAAGCTACTGATAATTATATGCTAAAGCGCATATTGGTTTTAATATTAAGAAATTATCACTTGCTGTGGTCTAATTAATATAGATATGGAACAAGTAATATACTGTGATGGCTATCAAAGAATATGCAGAAAATAATGCTTATAATAGAGCCAAGAGCTTCTAACATTAATGCAAAAATACCAACCGAATTACCAGTAAAGCCGGATGATTTTTACAATCCTACTCTTGACACTTAGATTTAATGCAGCTACCCTAAGTTCAAAATTCTATACTCAATTTTGCTGTTCTTGCATACAAGGAACACGTTTTTAGAATAATGAAAACAATCAGCGCTTTAATTAAAGAAGGGTCAAAGCTACTATCATCACATAGAATTGAATCACCACATTTGGATTGTGAAATCATCATGCAGTACGTACTTGGAGTAGAAAGATCATTCACAATCATGAATCACATCAATCAGGTACCAAGAAACAAAGAACTTCTATTCTGGAAATTAACAAAAAAAAGAGCAGAAAGATATCCAATATCGCAAATAATAGGTAATCGTGAATTCTGGAGTAAAAATTTTATAGTTAACCAACATGTTCTAGATCCAAGACCAGATAGTGAGACAGTAATTTCAACAGTGTTAAAATATTACCAAAATAAGAAGCAAAAAATAAAAATTGCAGATTTTGGCACAGGCACAGGCTGTTTGTTGATCTCCGTACTTAGTGAGTATGAATATGCTATTGGAGTTGGTTTTGAAAAAAGCCTGGAAGCATACAAAATTACCTGCCAGAACACAAAGAAACATAATCTTCTCAACAGAGCTAAAATATTTCCAAATTCGTGGACAGAATGCAGAGATTTATTTGATCTCATAATAAGCAATCCTCCATATATTAAAAGAAGTAAGTTAAAAGATCTGCAAGCTGAAGTGCAAAAAGAGCCAAGAATTGCTCTTGATGGCGGTATCGATGGATTGAGCTGTTACCTGAGTATTTTTCCAATATTGAAAAAGTGCCTTAAAAAAGATGGGTTTGCGATATTGGAAATAGGCGAAGATCAAAGCAATATTGACAAAATAATACCCTTATATGGACTGGCTTTTCAGGAATACGTATACGACTTGGCTGGAATGAAAAGATGCATTGTTGTAAAGCAAGATAAAGAACATGACTAGTAGAACGCTAGCTTTCTAAGAACCTGTTCATAATCTCAAGAAAGGCATAAAGTAAGAAATAGAGTGTATAAATTAGGATATATGAGGAGTGTATACCCAAGTGACATAAGTCGAGAGAAGTTTGAGATTATTTCACCAGATCTGGAGTCTTGTGGAAAAAACAAAACCAAGAAAACTTGATTTGTATGATATATTTTGCGAAGTGTTGTACGCCCTAAAAAGTGGTTATCAGTGGAGGATGCTACCAAAAGAGTTTCCAAAATGGCGCAATTGTTATGATTATTTCAAAAATGGAGTGAAAAAGTAAAAGGAAATAAAAAAAAGTATTTTGGAGTGCATGTTAAAAAAAATAGTTAGTGTGGTCCGACAAAACAATGTTTGGAAAGAAAAAATCAGCTTTTGCATAATTGACACTCAGAGTGTAAAGAACGCAGACACTGATGAAGAAAAAGGCTATGACGCTGGTAAAAAAATCTCAGGAATAAAACGCCATATCGCACGAGATATAGATGTTTGCTATTTATTCTTAAGCTTGGGAGTGTTAAATAGCATTTTACTTTTTTTAGTATGTAGAGATTTTCTAGGAATTATTCTATTGAATTCTATGATATTATTTTTTGTAACATTGTTATACATACCATAAGAGTGAACTGACGAAATTTGTAAAGGAGTTTTATGACTTAGCTACATGGTACTAACACTCAAGTAAATTTTCATCAATGACGCAATTTGCTATGTCTATATCTCACATAGCTTACAACTTGCTTTACTCCTTTTACTTTTCTTGCAATTGCTATTACAGCTTTTAATTCCGCCTTATTTTGAGCTATACCCATCAAATAAACGACTCTATCAACTGTATTAACGCTATAATTAATTGATTTAATATTTCTTTTTCCCAGAAGCCTCGTGCTTATCTCTGCTGTTATCATACCATCTACAGTAACATCTAGCATAGAAGCCATTTTAATTGGTGTGACTCTTATTTCATTTATCACTTCTTTAATCTCTTTTTGCTGCCAAGCTATTTTCTCTGCTGTGAGTTGCTTTTCATGATTATCAACATTTCCAATGAGTAATACTCTTCCTTCACTCACTTTAACTTTTATAGATGAGAACAGTCCGTGTTTTAAGAGTCCCTTATTGATTCTTATTACTATAGTTGTATCATCAATAATGTTTCCCAAGGATTTATCTTGCATTGTTATTGCTGTAGCCGCTGCAGTTGCTGTTACCACTATACCACTCACAAGAGTCGTACAGCCACTCTGTGTAATCAGAAAAATTGCGAGTAAGAAGCTTGCTATTAATCTCATTATTAATTTCCAGAGTTTAGAGCTTTAATTAAAGAATATTAATAAGCTTTTTTTATTGTGTAAATACTATAAATTGAATAAGCCTTGAATATTTCTAAGACAGTACTTATCTCAATAATGTTAGTTAAAGTAATTCAGGCTTAGATTCATAGTGGAGTTAACCAGTATTATAAGTTCAGTCTGTGGTACTAAAATCTAATCTTTAAATTGCATAAGATGACAGAAGTGGTTATCTATAAGTTAATGAAGGGTTCTTGCGGATATGGCGAAATTGGTAGACGTGCCAGGTTTAGGTCCTGGTGAGCTTGCTCGTGGGGGTTCAAGTCCCTCTATCCGCACTTAAAGTCATGTAACTCAGGTTTTAAGAGAAAATTTATAATCACTAAGTACACTTTTGTTTGTATAAGAACCTGTTCTTAAGGATTGTATTTAACTTAAATTCTGGTAAAATGGCTTTATTAAAACATAAATAAAATATTGATAACAGGTTGTAATGTCTAGTAATATAACTCAAAATGCAGTCGAAGCAGATACATTAAGTAATATATATACCTATAAGGAACTTAGTGTAGATAAACTAAAGTATGAGTATGAAATCACAGTTAGTAGTGATTATATAGAACAAAAGATAAACTCTAGATTACAAGAAATAGCGAAGGATGCAAAATTGCCTGGATTTAGATCCGGAAAGATGCCTTACGATCTTGTTGTTACAAATTATAAAAACGAAGCTTTGGAATATGTGATAAAAGATACGATTGACTATTGCTCAAGTGATTTAATGAAAAAAATCGAAGTTAAGTCTCACATCCATCCTAAGGTTGATATTATGTCATTACCAAACCTGGATAAAAAGGATGAAAAAGGCGACTTTCTGTACAAATTATCTTTTGAATCGATGCCAAAAGTGCCAGTAATAGATCTTGATAAAATAAATTTGAAGAAAGTTAAGGCAAAAATCAAAGAGGGAGACATAAAAGAATTTATTGATTCTATAAAAACAAAATTTCCTAACTTTGTCTCTGTTGATGATGCTTCTTATCAAGCAAAAAACGAGGATAAACTGATAATTGACTTTGAAGGGCGAATTAGAAATAAGCTCTTTCAAGGTGGAAGTGGCAAAAATTTTACTGTTAATTTAGGATCTGGAACATTTATAAATGGTTTTGAAGATCAATTAATTGGCATGAAAAAAGGGGAAACAAAAAGCTTTAAGTTGAGATTTCCTGAAGATTACCAGGTAATTTCCCTTGCGGGGCAGGAGGCTGCTTTTTCTGTTCGAGTTAATGATATTCAGATTGCCGAAGATTTGCAAAGTGATAATGAAATAGCTAGGAGAATTGGTTTTGAAGATCATTCTTCGCTAATAAATCATGTAAAAGAAGTAATTGATAATCAGTGTAAAGAAATGGGAGATCTCTTAATTAAGAAAGAGCTATTTGATTGTTTGGATGCTAGTTATAGTTTTGATTTGCCTATAGAAGTAGTAAAACAGGAACAGCAGAGAGTGGAAAGAGAGTTGAATGCTAAAGATGATTCTTGTAAAGAAGCTGAAAAACGTGTAAAGCTTGCAATGCTATTTATGGAGTTCAGTAAAGAACATGAAATATCATTAACTCAAAGTGATATTATGAATGTTATTGTAAATCAATATGTCAGTAAAGATGTATCATTTGACAGAGTATTTAAACATTTTAAATCAGACGGACAATTTCAGGAATTAGTTAGAGGGCAAGCGCTTGAGTATAAAGTGACAGATTATATGATAGAAAAAGCTAGTAAAGAAGAACAGATTGTTTCTGTGAAAGAATTAAAGGAATTATTTGATAATATTTGATAGGAAAAGGTATGACTCTTATACCAATTGTAGTTGAACAAACTAGTCGCGGTGAGCGGGCTTATGACATATATTCAAGGCTAGTAAAAGAAAGAATAATTTTCGTAACTGGCCCTATTGAAGACAACATGGCCAGCGTAATAGTAGCACAGCTTTTATTTTTAGAATCGGAAAATCCTGATAAAGACATTCATATGTATATTAATTCGCCAGGCGGTGTTGTAACTGCTGGTTTATCAATCTACGATACAATGCAGTACATAAGTCCAAACGTTTCAACTTTATGTATAGGTCAAGCTGCATCTATGGGTTCTTTGTTGCTTGCAGCTGGTGCGAAAGGTAAGCGCCACTCTCTACCTCATTCAAGAATTATGATACATCAACCATCTGGTGGTTATCAAGGTCAAGCAACTGATATAGAAATACATGCTAAGGAAATTTTGCGAATTAAGAAAAAGCTAAATCAAATTTATGAAAAACATACTGGGCATTCACTCAAGAAGATTGAAGGAATGATGGAAAGAGATAAATTTTTGGATCCTATAGAAGCAATGAAACTTGGCTTGATTGATAAAGTAATAGCTGAGCGTAAAGATATGAAGATTGAAAATATTAAAGTTAAACAAAAGGTAGTTTAATGGATAACAATAATGATTTACACTACTGTTCTTTTTGTAACAAGGCACAAAACGAAGTAGATAAATTGATTACTAACTCTTCAGATGGTTTAAAGGTGTTCATTTGTAATGAATGCATAGAGTTATCCCATAAAGCAATAAGTCAAAAGAAAGAGAGAGCTTTTAATTCAGATCATATATCTGATATGAAGCTATTACTAAAGAAACCTGAAGATATAAAAAATTTTCTTAGTAAGCATGTTGTAGGTCAGGAACATGCGCAACACGTTTTATCTGTGGCTATGTATAACCATTGTCAATCCATGGTGCAACTTCATTCTATAAGTGATATTGAAATTGAGAAGTCAAATATAATGCTTATTGGCCCTACTGGTTCTGGTAAGACTTTGCTAGCAAAAACACTTGCTAAAGTTTCAGATGTGCCATTTGCTATGGCCGATGCGACAACTTTGACTGAGGCAGGTTATGTAGGTGATGATGTAGAAAGCGTGTTGTCACGTCTATTACAAGCTGCAAATTATGATGTTGCAAAGGCACAGCATGGTATAGTGTTTATCGATGAAATAGACAAGATCACAAGAAAGTCTGAAAGCGCTTCAATAACCCGTGATGTTTCAGGTGAAGGGGTCCAACAAGCTCTACTAAAAATCATGGAAGGTACGGTTGCTTATGTTCCTCCACAAGGAGGGCGAAAACACCCGCAACAAGAGTTTATACAAGTAGACACTAGTAACATACTATTTATTTGTGGAGGAGCTTTTGAAGGCCTAAATAAAATTATTGAGGCAAGAAAAAAGGGAACATCAGTTGGCTTTGGAGCAGATATAAGTCAGTCTAAAGCACAAAAGAAAAAAAATGCTTTACGCGATGCTCAACCTGAGGACTTAATCAAATTCGGTTTGATACCCGAATTTGTAGGACGGGTTCCAATAACTGCTGTTCTAGATGAGCTGGATCACGAGGATTTAATACATGTGTTGACAGAGCCAAGAAATGCGCTAGTAAAACAATATAAAGCATTGCTTGCATTTAGTAAAGTAAACCTTGAGTTTTCAGATGAAGCAATATCAGCTATTGCTAAAAAAGCTATAAGCTATAAAACAGGTGCAAGGATGTTACGTGCTATCTTAGAGTCACTTTTGCTTGATGTTATGTATATATCCGGCAACGGAGGTTTTGAAGGTAGCACTATAACGGTTACTAAGAAAATGGTAGAATTAGGCAAAGCGACGATTAATCATAATAATAAGGGTAGTGTTATAACGGTTAATGATTAATTTGAGGCATATATTATGAGTATTGGACGTGCTGTAAACTTTAATTCTACTGTATTACCAGTATTACCTCTAAGAGATGTAGTAATTTTTCCAAATATAATGTTGCCTTTATTCGTAGGTAGAGAAAAATCTGTTCATGCACTAGAGTATGCAATAAGTAGCAGTAGTCACCAAAACGAGATTTTTCTCATAGCACAAAAAGATGGTTCTATTGATAATCCAGAGCCAGAGAATCTTTATGAAGTAGGCGTGTTAGCAAACATTATACAACCATTAATAAAACTGCCTGACAATGCAGTAAAAGTCATGATTCATGGGGTAAGAAGGGGAAGAGTTATAGAATATATTAGCTCTCACACTTTGTTACAGGCCAGAGTAGCGTTAGATGGTCATTATGAGTATGGAGAAAATGAAGATAATATTGATTTAGAAGCTTTAAGGCGTTCTGTTATAGATGCATTCGACAATTGGTGTAAACTAAGCAAGAAAAGTCGACCCGAGATTATTATTGACCCCATTGATCAAGTTAAAGAGGTTAATCAAATTGTAGATATGATAGCTTCGCACTTAAATATAAAGGTATCAGATAAGCAAAACATACTTGAAGTTTATAACCCAAAAGAGCGTTTAAAAAAAGTTTTTGCTCTTATTGAGAGAGAAATAAGTATTTTGAGTGCACAAAACCGCTTGTATAAGACAATTAAATCACAGGTTGAAAGTACTCAAAAAGTTTACTACCTTAATGAGCAATTAAAAGCTATACAGAAAGAATTAGGTGAGTTTGAAAATGGAGATGAAGGGAATATACTCAATGAATTTGAAAAAAAGATAAATGAAACAAAGCTTTCTGAGGAAGCAAAAAAGAAAGCCATAACTGACTTAAAGAGATATAAGAAAATGAATCCCATTTCTCCTGAAGCAACAGTTATATCTAGTTACTTGCATTGGTTGCTTGATTTGCCATGGGGAAAGTACAAAGATGCAAAAATTAACTTAAATGCGGCTAAAAAAATCTTAGATGAAAATCATTATGGCATAGAGAAAGTAAAAGATAGAATAATAGAATTTTTAGCAGTATTAAAGAGAGTAAAAGAGATAAAGGGTCCTATACTTTGCTTAGTTGGACCACCTGGTGTTGGTAAAACTTCTTTAGCTAAGTCTATGGCAAAAGCAGTAGGAAGAGATTTTGTTCGCATATCTCTTGGTGGTATACGTGATGAGTCTGAAATACGAGGACACAGAAAAACTTATATTGGCTCAATGCCTGGTAAAATCATTCAACACATGAAAAAAGCTAATTCATGCAACCCGCTTTTTCTGCTTGATGAAATAGATAAGATGGGTTCTGATTCGCGTGGTGATCCTGCATCTGCATTACTTGAGGTTTTGGATACTGAGCACAATAAACACTTTACGGATCATTACTTGGAAGTTGAATTTGATCTTTCAAGTGTAATGTTTGTAGCTACGGCAAACAGCTTAAATTTGCCACATCCTTTGCGTGATAGGATGGAAATTATACAATTATCTGGATATAGCGAAGATGAGAAGATCAGTATTGCTACGCATCACCTTATTCCAAAATTAAAAAAAGAGCATGGTTTGCATCAGAAGGAGTGGAAAATAACTAATGAAGCATTATACGAGTTGATACGTTTATATACACGTGAGAGCGGCGTGCGAAGCATGGAAAGGGAACTTGCAAAGCTCATGAGAAAAACAGTTAAAGCAATATTAACTGATAAAAATAAGAAAATATCCGTAGAGGTTGGTAATTTACAAGATTACCTAGGGGTACGTAAGTATACCTTTGGCATTGCAGAAAATGAGAGTTTGGTAGGGGTAGTAACTGGTCTCGCCTATACTGAAACAGGTGGTGATATTTTAATGATAGAGTCAGTCCTAATTCCGGGCAAGGGGGAAATAAAATACACAGGAAAGCTTGGAGAGGTTATGCAAGAGTCTATAAAAGCTGCGTATAGTTATGTGCGATCAAATTGTTTATTTTTCGGTATAAAACCCGAAAAATTTCAAAATAATGATATACATTTGCATGTACCTGAGGGTGCTGTGCCAAAAGATGGTCCCTCTGCTGGCAGTGCAGTATGTACATCTATTGTTTCTCTTATGACAAATATACCAGTTAACAAAAGTGTTGCTATGACAGGTGAAGTAACATTGCGTGGTAGAGTGTTGGCTATTGGGGGTTTGAGAGAAAAATTGCTTGCTGCGCTAAGAGGATCAATCAAAACTGTGATTATACCAAGTGAAAATGAGAAAGATATGCAAGAGATTCCTGCAAATATAAAAGAAGAAATCAATGTAATTTTTGCTGAGAATATTGATGAAGTTATAAAAGTTGCTTTGATGCACCCTATTACTTCAATTGATGATAATAACGAAATTAGTGTGTCTAGCTCCATAGAAAATAAGGATAATACCTTCCCTTCATCAGAAACATTAAAGCACTAAATTGAAAAGGTTTATGCAATTTTCGTTTCTTTTTTTTAACCTCAAAGCTCTGATTTGAATATATAAATTACAAGTAACATATATGGCAATTTCATAAGTTCATTTTTCAAGCATATATTGCAATATCTCACTAGCAATTGCAACATCTTGGCGTGGAGTTTTACCATGTTCTATAAACACTGAGATTGCATAGCACGGATCATGGTAGGGGCCATAAGCGATAAACAATTTATGACTTTCACCTTTAGAGTTTATCTCTGGTGTACCGGTTTTGCCAGCAATTTGTATACTGCCTAGTCCTTTTCTATAGTTAGAATTCACCACGTCAAACATAGCTTTTCGAACCACACTAAGATGCTCATGATTCACATCAATATCAAGAAAGTCTTGCCCTGATTTACTCATCTCAATGTGGGGAATTACCTCCTTTCCTGTTGCAACCCTCGCTGCAAGAACCGCAAGCTGTAATGGCGTTGTAAGTAAATACCCTTGTCCTATAACTAAGTTAATGGTATCACCTAAATACCACTCTGAATATAGCTTGCGTGCACGCCAATTCATGTCAGGCAACAATCCCGGAGCTTCTTCCTTAAACATTCCAATTAATGGTCCACTTCCTATACCAAATTTGCTAGCCATTTCTAGTAGAGAATCTACATTTATTTTTTTTCCTATATTATAAAAGTAAGTGTTGCATGAGAAGGCCATTGCCTCGTTTAAAGATACATATCCATGGACTTTGCTTTTTAGGCAACGAAATTTTCGTTCACCTATTTTCATATAGCCCCTACACGAGAACTTTTCTTCTGGTGTTATTATTCCATCTTTTAAACCCGCAAGCGCATCTATTATTTTAAATATTGAACCAGGTGGAATTTGATATGATAATGCACGGTTTACAAGCGGTAACGAAGGAATATTTAAACTTTCCCAAGTTTCATTTGATAATCTGCTAGTGAAAAGATTATTATCGTAAGAAGGTGAGTTATACAATGCTAAAATTTCTCCGTTATTTACATCAATTACCACTGTGGAACCTTGGTGGTCTTTAAATATCTCTGCGATTTTTTTCTGTAAATCAACATCAATTGTCAGCTGTACATCTTGTCCGTCTTGTTGAGGTATGCTAGACAACTCTCTCATGATACGCTTCTTAGAATTTATTTCCTGCTCAGACTTGCCTGTCCTGCCTTTTAATATATCATCATATGTATATTCAATGCCACTAACCCCTGCTTCGTTTATGCCTTGCTGTCTTTTCGTGTATCCGATTATATGAGAACATATCGAACCAAATGGGTAGTAACGTTTATAAAGAGCAGTTATTCTTCTTTCTGATGATTTTATCGCATCAGGTTTAATTTCCGATAACATCTGCAAGTCAACTTCCCTAGTAAAGTTTTTTTGCCCATCAAACAAAACAATATACGAAATTTTGTTTACTGCGAGTTCAACGCTATTCCTATCCAAAATCCTGCCTCGTTTAGGCACAATAGTAACAACTTTTATCCTATTATTATTGGATAGCACTTCATATTTTTGTCTATCTCGTACTTGTAAAGTATACAACCTATAACTAAAAATAGCAGAAATAGTAAGCTGAATACCACCTAATATGAATGACCTACGGTTGAAGACCTTGTTTTTTGTCCACATAGAATTCCTTTAGAACGCACTCCTTCTCCTTTTATTGGCATATTTCTAGCTTTCACCACATCACAAATCCTCTTTTCCCAATCACTTAAGGTAACAAGCTCATAACCCGATTTTTTTAGTATTTCAATAATCTGAGGTAAAGCTTCAACTGTATTTGATTTGTTATCGTGATCATGGAACAATATAATCGCTCCATTATGTACATTGCTTAAAACTCTTTCAACCAAAATCTCTGATTTATCACCTTGCCAATCCAGAGAATCGACTGTCCATAATATGGAATACATATTTAATCGATTAGTATTTTCGATCAAATTATCGTTATGACATCCATATGGTGGGCGAAACCATTTTACATTCTGTTCTGTTGCATTTTTAATTGCCACATTTGTCTTTTCCAGTTCTTGCAATTGCTCCTCACTTGAAAGTGATGTCAACTTCCTATGCGACCAAGAATGATTACCTAATTCATGACCTGCTTGATGGATCTTTTCTACTATTTTAGATGTTTTTTTATTTATGCGTTCACCAAGCAAAAAAAATGTCGCTTTTGTTTTATTGCTCTCCAGAATATTAATAATATCTCCCGATCTATTATAAGATGGACCATCATCAAACGTAAGCGCAACGAACTTATCGTTGTTATTCAATAATTTCTTTATATTACTTAAATTTTTATATGATAGATCCAAATCACAATTGAGCCCACGATACGGTAAGTTAAAGTTACAATCACTACAGAAAACTGCGCTTGAATATAGCAAAAGAAAAGCGATTATTCTTATAAACATATATAATCAGCAAAGTGATAGAGTACTACACTTTTTTGCTAAATTAAACCACTTTTAACAGCTACTGTTTACTTCGTTACTTTGTCAATATATTATATTAATAACTTTATATAATATAGTATGATTGCAAATATAAATACCGTTGCACTTCAGGGAACCAGCACAGTAAATGTTAATGCACAAATTCACATGGCAAATGGTATTCCAGCTTTTAATATTGTTGGACTGCCGGATAAAACTGTTGCAGAATCCAGAGAGCGTATCAGAGCAGCGTTAAATTCAATCAATCTTCTGTTACCTCCAAAAAGAATCACAGTTAATCTTTCCCCTGCGGATTTGCTTAAAGAAGGTAGTCATTATGACTTAGCTATTGCTGTTGGATTACTTGTTGTAATGAATGTGATACCAGTTGAAAAAGTTCAGTCTTATATAATTATGGGCGAGCTTGCACTAGACAGCAGAGTCATACCAATCTCAGGAGTACTTCCAACAGCAATCAATGCAAAACAGGCAAATAAAGGAGTAATTTGCCCAAGGGGAAATGGAGTAGAAGCTTCATGGGTAAAGAATGTTTCTATTCTAGCTATAGAGAAATTAACCGATATTATCAGACATTTTAAGGGTGAGCAGTTAATTCAGCCGGTAACTTTTAACTATAGCGCTGCACCCAAAGAAAAAAATTCAGTTCCAGATATAAAGGATATTAAAGGTCAAGTTGTTGCAAAAAGAGCAGCTGAAATTGCAGCAGCAGGTGGACACAATATGCTTCTTGTTGGACCTCCTGGTACTGGAAAGTCAATGCTTGCTAAGCGATTTATAGGGCTATTACCCGATTTGACTGAACAAGAGATGATTGATGTTAATATCATCTCTAGCATAACAAAAGCCGGTAACGAAACATTTAAAGTAACTCGTCCCTTTCGTGAACCTCATCACTCATGCTCGATGTCAGCGATGACAGGGGGAGGGAAAAATGCAAAGCCTGGGGAAATCACCATGGCTCACAATGGTGTGTTATTTCTTGATGAGCTACCTGAATTTCCAAGGCTTGTACTTGATTCTCTACGTCAACCACTTGAAGATAGAAAAGTTACTATTGCACGTGCAAATGCTCACATTACTTATCCAGCTAATTTTCAACTTATAGCTGCAATGAATCTCTGCAGGTGCGGTTATTTAGGTGATGCAAGTAGATCGTGCAACAAAGCTCCAAAGTGTGGCACAGATTACAAAAACAAAATATCAGGACCATTGCTTGATAGAATAGACATATGCATTGAAATGCCAAACGTTAGCATACTTTCTCCTGAAATCTCTGTGGAGGGAGAAAGTACCGAGGTTATAAGAGGAAGGGTGATAGCAGCGAGAAAAATTCAAACTGAGCGTTATAGTAAATTTAATATTCGTTGCAATGCAGAAGTCAGTGGTGAAGCATTAAATAAATTCACTGAACCAGATCAGGAAGGGTTAGAATTGCTAAAATACGTACTGAAAGAAAATTACATTTCCAATCGAGGCTATACACGTGTATTAAGAGTCGCAAGAACCATTGCAGATCTTGCGAAAAGTGAGGAAATAAAAAGAGCACACATCGCAGAAGCGCTGAATTACAGAATAAGAATATATAAATAAGTTAATTGACTTGACAGACAACTTTTTTTTGCCATATACTATCATTAGTGAAATTTTAATATTTTTGGAGTAGAATTATGAATAAAATTGAAGCAATAAAAGATAAATATAGAGATGAAGGACTTTTGTCAGCAGCTAAAGAAGTTCCTGTGCAAGGTTGGGACCTTGTAAAAGAAAATTATAAAACAACTGTTACTTTTGCAGCAATTGCACTAGTAACTTCACTTACAGCTGCTTATTTTTTAAGTCCAGCTTATGCAACCTTTGTTGGTACAGTTGGAACAAAAGCTGAAACACTTGTTAATCCTGCGATTACTGCAATGTCTAAATTTGCATTTGCTCATCCACTTGTTGCTAGTTTGGTAGTTCTTGCTGCAGTAGCAGCTTTAATAACTGCACCTGTGTATGTATATATGAACAGTAGTAAGGCGGGTCAAATTGAGAAAGTAAAGCAAGGTATACGTAATGCTTGTGAAAAAGAAGGTAATAACTCTAAATTTGATGGTAGTGAGCTGAAATTTAGTAATGATGAAAATGTCCGTACAATATTCTTTGATACTGTTGTCTCAGCAGTTGGGGGAGCAAAAAGCATTCTCTAAGTAACTTTGACAAAGCAAAGGGATAGGCTTCTATCCCTTTTTCACAATTTTTTTTTGCATTCTAAGTAGTGCTGTTTGAAAGCCTGCAATTATTATACCTACTGATTAACAATGTTAAGAATAAGTAAATCTTGTTTACTGTTTGCGTATGTCAAAATGAAAAATGTTTGCATATTGTTAAAAAAGCAGTAACTTGTTATCAAGTGAATTCACTAATATTTGAGTAAAATTTAAATGTCAATCGACCTTAGTTTACCAGAGCTACCTGTATTACACCCAAGGATTACCGTTGTGGGAGTGGGTGGTGCTGGCGGAAATGCTGTAAACAACATGATCCAATCCAATTTGCAAGGGGTAAATTTTGTCGTAGCAAATACCGATGCTCAAGCGTTAGAGAAGTCATTGTGTGATAAAAAAATTCAACTTGGTATCAACTTAACTAAGGGTCTTGGTGCTGGTGCTTTACCTGATGTTGGTAAAGGTGCAGCAGAAGAATCAATTGATGAAATTATGGAGCATATAAAAGATAGCCATATGCTCTTTATCACAGCAGGGATGGGTGGTGGTACTGGAACAGGTGCTGCACCGGTAATTGCAAAAGCAGCCAGAGAAGCAAGAGCGGTAGTTAAAGATAAAGGAGCAAAAGAAAAAAAGATACTGACTGTTGGAGTTGTAACTAAGCCGTTCGGTTTTGAAGGTGTGCGACGTATGCGCATTGCAGAGCTTGGACTTGAAGAGTTGCAAAAATACGTAGATACACTTATTGTCATTCCCAATCAAAATTTATTTAGAATTGCTAACGAGAAAACTACATTTGCTGACGCATTTCAACTCGCCGATAATGTTCTGCATATTGGCATAAGAGGAGTAACTGATTTGATGATCATGCCAGGACTGATTAATCTTGATTTTGCTGATATAGAAACAGTAATGAGTGAGATGGGTAAAGCAATGATTGGTACTGGAGAGGCAGAAGGAGAAGATAGGGCAATTAGTGCTGCAGAGGCTGCGATATCTAATCCATTGCTTGATAATGTATCAATGAAAGGTGCGCAAGGAATATTGATTAATATTACTGGTGGTGGAGATATGACTCTATTTGAAGTTGATGCTGCAGCCAATAGAGTGCGTGAAGAAGTGGATGAAAATGCAAATATAATATTTGGTGCCACTTTTGATCAGGCGATGGAGGGAAGAGTTAGAGTTTCTGTTCTTGCAACTGGCATTGATAGCTGTAACAACAATTCATCTGTTAATCAAAACAAGATCCCAGCAGAGGAAAAAAATTTTAAATGGCCTTATAATCAAATTCCAATATTAGAAACAAAAGAATATGCTTCAACTGAGCAAACAAACGAAAGAGTTAAGTGGGGTAGCAATGTTTATGATATACCAGCTTATTTAAGAAGAAAAAAATAATGCAATTTTGGCTACTCAAGTCAGAGCCAAGCGAATACTCGTGGCAAAAAATGGGAAAGGAGCAGGTGACGCAGTGGAATGGTGTATGCAATTATCAAGCTCAAAATTACATGAGAGCTATGAAATTAGGCGATCTTGCATTTTTTTATCATACAGGTAAAGAGAGAGTTATACTTGGAATAGTTGAAGTATTAAAGGAGTATTATCATGTTTATAATTCCAAATTTGGACTAGTGAATGTAAAACTTTTGAAACCTTTAAGTAACCAAGTGACGTTAAACAGTATAAAACAAAACCCACTTTTGAAAAATATGGTTATATTAAAACAATCACGTTTATCAGTTTCTCCGGTTTTAGAGGCTGAATGGAATGAAATAATAAGGATGAGTGATGTGTAATACCTGTTGCCAAACAATATTACCTCAGCACACAACATACAGCTGTATGAGTGTTTGTTTCGAAGTAGCAAATTTTTCATCAAACACAAAGCAGTGCTTGACACTGGAATCCAGCTGTAATGCAACCACATTAAAAATGTTGTGTTTTAATATAGCTTTTATATTCACTCACCTAATGTCTAATCAGAATTCCTGGATCCCAATGTCGGAGCACTGGGATGACATACTTCTAGTGTACAATATTCGTATAGTTGTGTGTATGATACGATGGTCTATAATTCTTCTTTTTTGGGTTCCAATGTCAAGTGATGGGATAATGTCCTTTCTGGTGCTTTATTCATGTTAGAAGTAAATATTCTTGATAAGAGGTGGCATAGTATTACGAAGGACCCACAGAGTTTTGTATTAAATATTATTAACGCTTCTCTAAAAGAATTAAAAATAGATCATTATAAACCAAATATATCAATAGCTCTCGCTGATGATAACTTGCTACATCAACTTAATCTTAAGTTTAGAGAAATAGATAAGCCAACTAATGTACTATCATTTCCATGCGAACAGTTATCTAGTGAATGTGATCTAGGAGACATAGCAATTGCAGTAGATACAATAGAAAGAGAGTCTCATGAGTACTGTATATCTATCCTCACTCACACTGCACACATGTTAGTTCATGGATTGCTGCATTTACTTGGCTATGATCATCAAAAAGAAGATGAAGAAATTATAATGAAAAGTTTAGAGAGCAAGATTTTAGCTTTGTTTGAATTTGAAAAGGAAAAGTATGGTAGATAATACCAAAATATGTTATTTACAAAAAAGGGTTTTTAGCTGTAAAAGGTAAGCAATATGGTTCAGTTTTCTTTACCAAAAAATTCTAAAGTTAATAAAAAGGGCAAGGTTTATCCTACTCCTACTGGAGCAAAAAATATTAGAAGATTTCAAATTTATCGTTGGTCTGCTGATGATGATAAAAATCCAAGAATAGACACATTTTTTATCGATATGGATAATTGTGGCCCTATGGTACTTGATGTATTAATAAAAATAAAGGATGAAATAGATTCAACCTTAACTTTTAGACGCTCTTGCAGAGAAGGAATATGCGGATCTTGTGCAATGAATATTGATGGTACCAACACTCTTGCATGCACTAAATCTATACATGATATAAAAGGTGAAGTAAAAATATATCCACTACCTCATATGTATATAGTAAAGGATCTAGTTCCAGATCTAAGCCAATTTTATGAGCAATACAAATCGATTAAACCTTGGTTACAAACAGATAAATCTGCCTTACAAAATAAAGAATACTTTCAATCTCCTGAAGATAGAAAAAAATTGGATGGTCTGTCTGATTGTATACTATGTGCTTGCTGTTCGACTGGTTGCCCAAGCTATTGGTGGAATGGTGATAAATTTTTAGGGCCAGCGGTATTACTGCAAGCTTATAGATGGATTGCTGACAGTCGTGATAATAAGAAAGAAGAAAGACTTGCTTCTTTAAACGACCCATTTAAGTTGTATCGTTGTCATACAATAATGAATTGTACAAAAACCTGCCCGAAAGGGCTTAACCCAGCAAAAGCGATAGCGAAAGTAAAACAGCTTATGGTAGAGAGAGAAGGAATTTGAGTGTTATTTCTGGCACTCTTCGTAAGAAAATAGTAGACCCTCTGAAGCATAGGGTATTGTTAATACTCTAAACGTTCTTCCATTCATGAAATGTATTGTTTCACCATATGATTCCAGTAATCTTTTAAACAACTCATGTCTTTGATTATTAATAGTTTGAAAATCCTTTTTTCCTAAAAGCTTTTTAGATTCAAATAGGTGAAGCATAATCTCGTGATAAGTTGGATAAGACTCCAAAAATTTTGGATCAAACTGAAAAGTTTTTATAAAAGCATTATTATAAAATTTTAGCTTTTGATTCTTACTATATATCGCTACAGCAATCGATAGCTTCTCAAGCAAACTTTCTTGTGCAGCTAAACAATTGCTTAGCTCAGTATGTAATTTTTTTTCATCACTAATATCTTTTCCATACATTACTATGCTATTAGAATTTTGCACTGGAATTTCAACAAAATTAAAAACCTTAGGTTCGTTCTTGTAAGTTATTACACACTCTCCTGGTTTTACGTTATAGGAGCCACTTGCAACAGTAAATTTTTTAGAGCTGCCTATATATTTATCATAAAATAAGTTATAAAACCTTACTTTTTTATTCTTATTGTACTTCAGTATTGGAAATGGTAAAGAGTCAAAAATTTTTTTATAGTTCTCCAATTCTCGCATAAGCTTACTATTTTCTAACTCAAGTTCATTAGCTTTTATCTTATAATCGGAGATATTCCTTATCCATAACAACACACCAATCACATTATTAGAATAATCTATTATGCTTTTACCATAACATGTGCAATAAACCTCACTGTCTTTTGACTTTAAATCTAGAGTAAAAGATTTATTTATTTCCTTTGCCTCAGCAAAACTTTTAATTAAGCTTTCTGATTGCTCAAAAAAATTTACAAATTCATTAAATGAATAAAAAACAGTATTAAGCAAAATTAGTAAATTGGGAGAAAATTTTTCTATACGTTTTTTTGCGTCCCAAATATAAAATCCATCATTCACAGTATCTATTAAATTATTTATGATAACATTTTGATGTTGTAAGTCCTTAATTTTATTACTAATTTTTAATTTAGAATATGAGAAAAAGAAGAATACTAGAATTAGTAGTAAAACTATTTCATACAAAAAAAACATAGCATTCTAAAACAAATATAAAAATTTGTAACCTCTCAGCAAAGAGATTGTACTGAAGAGGTATATAAGTGAAGATTGCCCAATACCCTAAAGCCTAATCTCTTATAAAGGTTTACAGAAGGTTTCATGCAATGTGCTACTATGTATTTGCACTCAAATTGCCTAGCTATCTTTATTCTTTCTAGAACCATTTGAGTTCCTATTCCACGACCCCTGTAAATTGGTAAAACTCCATCGCTATAAAAACCAGCTATGCTGTCTTGAATATAAAGACCGCATGTTCCAACAATTTCGTTATTTAGCATTACAAGAAAAAATCTTAACCTTGAGCTCTTATCATCATAATTCGATAATTGGCGAAAAAATGTGCTAACAATACTAATTCTATGATAAAAAATTTTAGAAGTGTGTAAATCTAATTGCTCTAAGAGCTCACTACTATTTACAACATTGAACTTCAAATTTGGAACAGCATCATCAGGCAAAAAATAATCTTTTATATTGAGTAAAACTTTTTTTGGTGTGCTAACGTGTTTTATTTCGCATTTTTCTAAAATACCCCCTATTTTTATACTTGGACTTATTATCCATGTTGCTTCTATATTTCGTGCTTTGAGATAATCTAGAGTTCTGCATATGGAAAGCTCAGTACATTGATCTTCACAAAACACAAAATTAAATAACGATTCTCTGGTACCATTTACTGTAAATATAACATTATCAAATTCGTCATGTATTTCCCACTTGGACAAATTCGTTGCATAAAGTATATAATCCTTTAGGTTCTGAATAATTAAGCTTGAATAACAAATTTTTTTATTCTGCATAAACCAACAATAAACAATAAAAGGCTCCTATAAAAACAAAGGCTAAAATTGCAGCTACAACATCATCTAGCATAATACCTAAAGGACCTTTTGTATTTTTATCAATCAAATTTATAGGCCACACTTTTATTATATCAAAAAACCTAAAGGAGAAAAAGCACACCAACAATACAGAGCTATTCATTTCTTGTTCTAATAATATTGAAACTAGAAGTACTGTCAGCAATTGACCAACTACTTCATCAATTACTACCTCTTTTGGATCATGCGGAGCTTTGTAATGTTGTATATAATTGCCTGTAGACCATAATCCAACTAAGAATAAAAAAAAAATAATTGCTGTACCTAAAATTCTGTCATTGAGTAATATAGGAACAATTGGGTAAGCAGCCAAGCTGCCTATAGTACCTGGCATGTGTTTTACCGTGCCAGATAGCCACCATGTTGATATTAATTTATATAAAAATTTCACAATATACCGAAATATAAAACTAATTTACAAGAACAGAAATAGTATCTTCTATAGAAGTATTTTCATATAGCAATCTATAGATCGCTTCACATATGGGCATTTTTATCTTTAGCTTTTCTGCTAAATCAAATGCAGACTTAGCAGTGTTAAAACCTTCAATTACCGACTTACCTTCTGATAAAATCTGCTGAGCACTAGAACCATTACTATTAGCTACTTTAGATCCAAAAGATAGATTTCTTGAATTTAATGATGTGCATGTCACAACCAAATCGCCTAAGCATGCTGGTCCAAGTAGTGTATTTATATCTACATTGCCGTCACCAACTTTTGCTGAGTATAAAGCCTTAATTTCACTCATACTTTTCGTAATTAATGCTGCATGAGCATTAAACCCAAACCTACCTAGAACAACCCCACATGCTATAGCAAAAACATTCTTTAACGCTGCACAAACTTGTATTCCTATAACATCGCTACTAAGGTACAATTTAATATTTCCTTGCTGTAGCTCTGATACTAATTTTGAACCTAATACTTCATTTTGACATGCAAGAACCATCGAATATGGTAATTTTCTTGCAACTTCTATAGCAAAGCTAGGACCAGAAAAAACAGCAAGAGGATTATTAGGTAAAACTTCATTGACTACTTCACTAGGTAATTTTAATGTAGATTTTTCTATTCCCTTACAAGCCAAAATTATTGCTACATTTTTTTTTAGGTTACAATCATTCAATTGATGACATATCTCCCTTAGAGACTGAGTGGGAACAGCTAGAATTATTACTGAAGCATTAACTGCATCTTCAATAGCTAATTTTACTGATACATTATCAGAAATTGGACAATCAGGTAGCTTGTCACTTTCTCTTTTCTCTTTAATTGATTCAAATATGGCCTTATTGCGAGTCCACAAAATTACATTTTTCTTACTACTTAATGAAATCGCAATTGCTGTACCCCATGCGCCAGCACCTAAAACTGATATTACCACTCAATATTCCTGAAAGTATTACTTATAATTTAAAACTGTAGAATAAGTAAATTAAAAATATAACATAAAAGTATAAAATAGTTTAAATATCTATTAACCTAAGTATTCTTTTAATAAAAATAGCTTCTATTCAATATTTACTAAAAATAGTATTATTATAGTATATCTATTGTATTTTAGATCTATTTGTATAATTTTGGAACGACACATTAACTATTAATTAATAAGTGTAATTTCTATTATTCATTAATAAAAATTTGATTTGTTACTTTCCTTGGTTATATATATTACTAAAATTATAAATTATTTATGGGGTGTAAAATATGCGTATATTATTAATTGAAGATGATCAAGTAAGTGCAAGGACTGTAGTTAATGCCTTAACTTCTGATGGACATTTTTGCGACGTTGTTACTTCTGCACAAGATTATAACAATAATATGGTTTCCTCGGGTGGAGACTGTTACGATCTAGTTATTCTAGATATACACCTGCCTGGTGATATTGATGGATATGATATACTGTTAAGATTAAGAAGTGCAAAAATCAAAGTTCCTGTTTTAATACTTTCGTGTATCTCCGCTGCCAACCATAAAGCTAAAGGACTTGGGTATGGTGCCGACGATTACTTAACCAAGCCATTTCACAAGAGCGAATTATTAGCTCGAATTAAGGCCATAGTCCGACGTACTAAAGGCCATCCCGAATCAGTGATAAAGATTGGTAATATGAATATCAATTTTGATCACAGGATTGTTGAGGTAAAAGGCAAAACAGTTCACCTTACTAACAAAGAGTATTCCATGATAGAATTGCTGGCATTGCGTAAAGGAGCAGTGTTGACAAAAGAAATGTTTTTAAACCATCTTTACAATGGCTTGGACGAACCTTCAGACAACAAAATAGTTGATGTTTTTATGTGTAAATTACGTAAAAAACTTGAAAGTGCAAATGATGGAATAAGCCACATAGAAACCGTTTGGGGTAGAGGATATGTTCTAAAAGAGTATGTTGACGATGAAGAATACTCTAGTGTTAATATAAGCGAAAGCAGTAGTGACTATCAAGCAGAACAAGTGAAGGACAACGCATGAAATGCTTTATTCACCCATTCATTGAAGCAACAAAATAGGTAGATGAAATAAGATAAAAACCAATCGTAAAAGTGAGGTAACATGGTTAGTCTTTTAGAACTTTACAAAGACTTGCAGCAAAAAATAGAAAAGTTGGAAGCTAAGCTAAAAAGTTATAGGTAAGAAAATAAGGTTTTAGAAATAGAGGATGATGAGTTAAAGGAAAAGCTTTGTTAAGTTCAAAAGGAAATACAAAAAGAGATAAGCCAAGAAGTAAAAGGAATATAGGTGGTCAAATTGAGCGTACAGGATATGTGAAATGTTTGATACATTTACATAGTACGGCTGACATTCATGTATTGCCTAGGTGAAATATAAGCCGAGTTCTGTTTATGTAGCTATTTATCTAGAGTAAATGTTACCATTTACTTCATGCGATTTACCCGAGTAGATATGAGAAAAACATAGAATCTACTTCTATTTAATCTTGCTCCTAGTGTTGGTTACTTGACTACCAATGTTGCCATTGTTATGGTGCGCTCTTACCACACCTTTTCACCCTTGCCTAATAATATTTTAGGCGGTAATTTTCTGTAGCCCTATAACTGGAGTTACCTCCGGCGGGCGTTACCCGTCACTACCTTTTCTTGGAGCTCGGACTTTCCTCTGCTGTGTTTATCACACAACAGCAGCTACTTATTTCACCTAGAAATTATACTTTAACATTAAAATCACAAAAGCAAAAGAAAATTTCCTAACAGTCTACATACTAAAAACATTCAGACAAATAGCTAAAGGTGATATTCCGGTACATCATCGCTATCCCAAGATAAGCTTTTTTCACTTTTAGACTCTAGCTCAGTCAGTCAAGATCCTGGTCCACCGCTTGAAGACGATGAGCTACTTCTTGACCGACTACTACTCTCCACCGATATACTGTTTAGCACTGTTTCAGATTGATCCATAGTTCGCATAGATATATGTCTCATTCTGTTATTAGCGATAA
Organism: Wolbachia endosymbiont of Nasonia vitripennis; assembly: GCF_048054115.1. Taxonomy (NCBI): domain Bacteria; kingdom Pseudomonadati; phylum Pseudomonadota; class Alphaproteobacteria; order Rickettsiales; family Anaplasmataceae; genus Wolbachia; species Wolbachia endosymbiont of Nasonia vitripennis. The sequence goes on from NZ_JAFEVF010000007.1 coordinate 38,461, forward strand.
AAATTTCTTCATCGCTATTGCCACTTGAAGATGATCGCCTTCTATCATTGAAATTAGTTAGTTCTAACACAGGGGCAGAATTACGACCCTTAACATATTTGTATGCTATGAATCCTATAATTCCAGCAATACTTATTATCGCTCCAACCAAAGACCCACCTATCATTCCTGCCCTATTAGACTCTATAGCAAGCTGAGCGGGCTGTGGTGAAGGAGTAGTTTGAGGAAGTAAAGTTTGTAATAGTTTAGACTTGATCTGACAAGCAAACAAAGTAAGATAAAAATATAGACAAGTTTTAAAGGAGTGTCAGATATGAATACAACACAAGAAAAAATACTAAAACCAAAGTTGGGATTGCTAGAACTTGCAAAGCAATTAGGAAATGTATCACAGGCGTGTAAAGTAATGGGATATTCAAGGGATACATTTTACCGCTTCAAAGAACTGTATGAAACAGGAGGAGAAGAGGCTTTACACGAGATAAGCAAAAGCAAGCCATTGTATGCAAATAGAGTGTCGGAGGATATAGAAAAAGCAGTAGTTGAAATAGCAATAGAGTTTCCAGCATACGGACAAGAAAGAGCAGCAAACGAACTGAAAAAGAGAGGAATTCTCATCTCTGCAAGTGGAATAAGATCAGTGTGGCAAAGAAACGATCTTGAAAATTTTAAAAAGAGGTTAAAGGCATTAGAAGCAAAAGTAGCTCAGGATGGTATCATTTTAACAGAAGAACAGATAACAGCTCTAGAAAAGGCTAAGGAAGAAAAAGAGGCCCATGGAGAAATTGAAACAGAGCATCCAGGATACTTAGGTAGCCAAGACAGTTATTATGTTGGTAATATCAAAGGTATTGGACGAATTTACCAGCAAACCTTTGTTGATACCTATTCCAGAGTTGCTTTTGCTAAGCTTTACACAGAAAGGACTGCTATCACAGCTGCAGATCTTCTTAATGATAGGGTAGTACCGTTCTTTGATGAACAGAAAGTATCATTGCTACGTGTTTTGACGGATCGTGGTACAGAGTATTGTGGCAGACCTGAAAATCACGCTTACCAGCTATATTTAGGGGTAGAAAATATTGATCATTCTCGAACCAAAGCTCGTTCTCCACAGACTAATGGCATATGTGAAAGGTTCCACAGAACTATGCAAGATGAATGTTACAATATTATCTTTAGAAAGAAAATTTACACCTCTTTGGCAGAACTTCAGTTAGACGTAGACCATTGGGTGCATTCTTACAATAGATCTAGACCGCATTCAGGTAAATATTGCTATGGTAAGACTCCTATGCAAACCTTTTTTGATAGTATGCATATTGCTTATCAGAAAAATATTGATAGCATTAAACAGGATGCTGATTTTGGTTTTGACTTTGTTAATTCTTCTGTCAGTTAATTCATGCCTGTCAGATCAAGTCTAAACTATTACATATTACCTGTATTTGCAAGATTCTTGTTATCGTCATTTTTTTGTAATTTTACTTTTCCTGAATGTTCAACTGAAGGTGCATTAGTTGAATGTTGAATTTTATAAGTGTGAAACATTAAACTTTTTATGTATTTTTTTCCTTCTTCGTTAGTTTCTTCTGTAGGAAAAATAACTCCAACTTTATCTACTTCAGCTGAATTTTCTATTAGTGTGGGAGATAATTGGCCCTTGAATTCATTTGCTACGTTGACACATGTATCACACTCGTATGTTTTCGATTGATATAATGGACTAATAAGTAACTTTACTCTACTGCTTCCATTGCCGTTATCTTGATAGCTGAGTCCATAAGTAACTCCATTTCCTTCAATCAACCCTACGTTTACTGGGTTAAAACCTATCGCTTCTTTAACTTTCAGTGTAGTTGTATTAACTCTAAATAATCTACTTAATATAGACATAATTATATTTAAAATTTTAATAAAACGCTATTATGATTATTTCTATATGTAACGTCAATAAAATTTTAACTAAAATTAAGAAATTAATTTTTAAGTACTCTAAGATAATACGCTAATAAACCCAGATTTCCCATAGACAATATGTTTCCTTTGAAACCATATAATAAATTTAGCAGCTTGTTGACAACAGAAATTCCTTTACAAATCCCCCAAATACCCTTACCATGACATCAAGGGTATTTATGACTCAAAACTTGTTTTTGATCTGCAGAGTCAATGACAAAATTCAGTAAAAAACTCAGGGTATTTATTGGCGAATTACATAAAATTATAGCGGCTTTTTTTATTTTTTCTACATTCAGCCAAAATCTGCTTAAAATAAGCGTTAGAACATTATTACAATGCCAATTTACATTATAAAACTCACTACTAGGGGATTCTTTTGCCTTTTTTCCATCTGGTTAATTTCTTAATGTTTATAATCCCGCTACGTGTTAGTGATATAACTATACAAGAAGTAGTAGAAAGCTAGCTTGCATTAGCTTTATTTGTTATAATTACATTCGGTTTTATAAAGTGAGGAGTAAATATGCCAGAAGTTACTGGGGAAGATTCTAATAAGGAAAGTAGAATAGAAAACGAGCTACAACAGGATTATGAATATGAATTGATTAAAAGTTTATTCATGTTTCCTGATAGGCGTCATTTGGTAGATATTGCTGAAGCTACAAAAGGCTCGTTTGATAATTTAATGTGTGCGTGGCTTGTTACAACTGAGTTGACAGACAGTCAAGAAGAGTTAGATGAGGAATTGCTATCTATTTTTAGTGCAATGAGATCTTTGAGTGCAGGAGATAGTTACCGACAACTTCAAAAGTTTTTATTAAATAATAAAGATAATCAAAATCTAAAAACCGTTCTTAATTGTGAAAGGGGAGAGTCTAGTTTGACGATATTGCACATAATATCAAGTATGGCTTGGGCAAGAAAACAATATGATTGTGCCGTAAGTTTGCTTTTAGAAGCAGGAGCTGACCCTAATATCAAGAATGATAAAGGAAGGACACCATTACACTATGCTACTGGACCTTATAGTATAGCTGCTCTCTTAGAAAAGGGAGCTGACCTTAATGCAGAAGATAATGAAAAAAAAACGCCTTTGCATCATGTTGCTAGTGTTGGTTGTTCTGAAGGCGTAGTTTTACTCTTAGAGAAAGGAGCTATTTCTGATCAAGGTGATAAACAAGGAAAAACTCCTCTGCAAGTTGCACGTGATAATCATCATGAACATATTGAAAAGTACTTTGTGACTTATAAGCGAGAGAAGTTGAGTGATAAGTTACGCTCTATAATGGAAACAAAAGACTGGTTCGAAGATGGTTCAGGTTACGTTTTAACTAAGAGACAGGGGGGCTTGAGAAGAAAGTTGTTGGATATAGTAAATAACTCAGAAGGTGATTCAGTTGTTGAAGATCTACAAGAATTCTTAGATGATTTTGGGAATGATCAAGATCTAAGAATGGTTTTGAATCTTCGAAGTAATGAAGGAGAGTTGCAGGTGCATCAACATGCTAAAAATCTTGATTCTTTTGCTCGTTCAGGTACTGATGAAAGAGCAAATAAATTTGAAGTAAAAAGATTACTTTTGAAAGCAGATGCAATCAATTTACAATGGTCAAGTTATGATGAGAAGGAGTATTATTCTAGGGATTTATGGAGTAATTTACCGCCGAATCGACAGATAAAGCTAAAAGAATTTTTAGATAAAGTTTCTAAAGCTCAAAATATGGATGAACTAGAAGGAGTTGTAAATGAGGCTATTCTCTCAGGAGGAAGGATTAATAGACGATTTTCTCAAGATAAGAAGCGTAATTTTACAGATTGTGTTATGGAAAGGATTGGTGAGTTAGGAAAGAATCCTGAAGTTGCAAGCAAGATAGTATGCAAGTTGGTATCAATAGGGGCAGTGTTATATAATAAAGATAATATGAAAGTAATTGATACACTAGAATCTGAATTTAAAGAGCACAAAGAAAATATGATAGAAGCTTATCTAGATTATCTAGAGAGTACCCTAGATTTTATGGAAGTTATAAAAGGAGCAGTTATTAATGGTATGGTAAAGAATGCAAAAATAGATAACACTACTTTATACTCGGAATATTCCGAAGATAGTATAATAAATGTTGCAAGGCTCACAGAAAAAGCTAGTGAGTTAAGGCGAGCTCAGGGAAACATAGACTATGAAAGAGATATAATAAAGATTGGTAAAAGTGAGGTAGCAATTATAACAAAGAATGGTATAAGGAATTACACCAATCTTGCGGACGATAGTGATATAGTGTTGACTTTCCCTACCACTAAGGGAGAGTTAGACGTTAGGTTATATCCTGATAAGCAAAATAAAGACTGGATAAAGGTAGAAGTAAGAGATCAAGAGAGGTTGAAAGAATTAAAAGATTGTGGAGAAGAAATAGGAAAAAATTGCTTATTTGGTGGTTACTCAGTTTACAATGCTATTGAACGTGGGTACTTTGAAAGGCCTGCAGGAATTTTCCAGGGAGAAAGATTACAAAGTGGTGAAAAAGTTTCTCATGTAGATCAATTACAAAGTAAAAAAAATAATAAGGTACGTCAAATTGGATTATACTAAGCTTGGTTTACAGTAGGTCTTAGATTATGCAAGAAGTCTAATTGCAATTGTTAACTCTTCAAGTATAATTTGTTGAGATTTACATGAACCTTATTAGATGAAAGAGAAAGAAGAGCAGTTTAGTTTTACACCAGACAATCTTAGCAAAGCAAAAAAGTCTATAGAGATGTATCCTAAAGGTAGAGAAGGAAGCGCTGTTATGCCTTTACTGTATCTAGTACAAGAACAATGCGGATGGGTTCCTGAATCTGCCATGCGCTACGTTGCTGACATGCTTCATATTCCACATATTCGCGTGTATGAAGTGGCAAATTTTTATACCATGTATAATTTAAAGCCAGTAGGTAAATATCTAATACAAGTTTGTAGAACAACTCCTTGCTGGTTATGCAATAGCGAGGAAGTTTTAAGTACCTTTAAAAAGAAGCTTGGAATCAATATCGGTGAAACCACTAAAGATAATCTATTTACTTTAAAGGAAGTTGAATGTCTTGGTGCATGTGTTAATGCCCCTGTTGTACAGATCAATAACGATTTTTATGAAAACCTCACTCCTGAAAAAGTAGAAAACATCATAGCAGAACTTTCAAGTAAATAGATGAAAGAAGAATTTGCATTTAAGATAACCAAGCAGTCAGGTTCTGCAAGAGTTGGCGTTATTAAAACTCCAAATGGAAACATAGAAACACCAGCATTTATATTTTGTGCAACCAAAGCTGCTATTAAAGCTGCAGATATCGAGAGAATCAGAGAAGCAGGTACTCAGATAATACTTTCCAACACCTATCACCTAATGCTCCAACCGGGAGAGGATACTGTGGCAAAGCTTGGTGGCTTGCACAAGATGATGGGATGGAGTGGGCCAATGCTCACTGATTCTGGTGGATACCAGATATTTAGTTTAGGACACGGATCAGTTTCAGAAGAGATAAAGGGAGTAAGACAGAAACAAAAAACTCTGATCAAAATTAACGAGGATGGGGCAATTTTTCGTTCTTACATAAATGGTAAAACTTATTGTCTAACTCCTGAAAAGTCGATACAAATTCAACAAAAATTAGGTGCAGATTTAATCTTAGTTTTAGATGAATGTACTCCATTTCACGTCAGCAAGGAGTACACAAGGAAATCGATGCTCATGAGCCATAGATGGGCTGAACGTTCTTTAAATGAATTTGAAAAAAATAATAATGGCAAACAGGTGCTTTATGGAATTAGTCAAGGCGGAGTGTATCAAGATTTGCGTAGAGAAAGTTGTGATTTTATCAACGATTTGCCATTTTTTGGTCAAGCAATAGGTGGATCACTTGGTCAAAGTAAAGAGCAGATGTATGATGTAGTTTCCTTTACTATGGAACATTTAAAAAAAGATAGGCCTACTCATTTGCTTGGTATTGGTGGAATTGTAGACATTTTTCGTGGAGTAGAGCTTGGAGTTGATACATTTGATTGCGTGCATCCAACTCGCCTCGCAAGACATGGTGGCGCGCTTGTTAAAGTAAAAAATAGAGATTCTATTTCTTCAAAGTGCAAAGAGCATATTAATTTGCGAAATCAACGATTCGAACTAGATGATAACCCAATTGAGAGTGATTGTTTGTGCTTTACCTGCAGAAAACATTCAAGAGCTTATATACACCATCTACTGAAAGCTAAAGAGTTGCTGGCTTATACACTCGTTACCATTCACAATGTTTTCTTCATGAATAAGTTGATGGAATCAATAAGACAAGCAATATTGAATGATAGGCTAGATCAGGAAAAAAATAATTGGATTAGTTGTAATAGTTTAGACTTGATCTGACAGGCATGAATTAACT
>NZ_JAFEVF010000008.1:0-29337 GCF_048054115.1 Wolbachia endosymbiont of Nasonia vitripennis
ATCTTACTTTGTTTGCTTGTCAGATCAAGTCTAAACTATTACACACAATAGTAAACGACATTACTCCATACACAATTTGTTTTAACTTAGAGAACGATGGCTTTATTAGTAAGCAGGCAAATATAGGTACTAAAATTGCTGACATAGAAAAAAGTCATAGGAAAAAAAACTACCAAAAAAAAGAAACTTTTGAAGGTTTTGAGCAATATAAAGAGTTTTTTATGGAGCATGCCAACTTAGCTAAAATAAAAAACCTTGAACCTGAAGTTGGAATAATGAAAAAATGCTGGAATAAGTTTCTATCGTTACTACCTATTAAGGCAGATGATATTCACTTTTCTTCGATTACAGAATTGTGCTCATCAAGTGAACACAAATACAATCTTCCTGAGCTGATTTCACTCTTTTTAGAATTCACAGATAATTATTTTGAAAAGAAGGGCTCTCTCAATCAAGAGAAACAACCAGAGATAAAAACAGAAGCGATATGTGGAAAGAATAGTGAAAAAGAAATAGAGGAAAAGAAACAGTATTTTACCAATTTAAAGAATTATTCAATAAGTCAGAATATATCTAAAAAGCTAACATCTCTGCAAATATTGAAATAAGTGTTTCTTTTGTGATTAAAAAAACATTGCATCTAGAGTATCTGCCATAAGTGATAATTTTGTGCTTTCATCATAGAGATTGTTTTCACTAGCTAATAATTTCTCACTAATTTGTGGATAAAGTTTAGAAACGTACTTCTCATAGCATTTATCTAGGCATTCTTGGTCTGTCAGTTTTGTTTTGTAGGAATGGCATTTCTGCTTACATTGATCCTGTCTAAATTTAATCCCTATATCTTTGTTTGATGCTTGTTGTTCCATAATATTCTTCAATTCAAAGAATATTAATATTGGCATATAAGTATGAATATTATGCTAATATAATTACTTTTTAGGTATACATGGCAAATTTATGCCTGGAAACAGTTTTTGGTTATTTCCTACACTTTCTTTATAAAAATCACAGGCGCCTGTTATTAGCTAAAGTAAAGGTCAAGTATCTGGAATTCTGGACATAAAATCCTCCTGTATAAAAAGATTAGAAAAAAATGCAGCGCACATATGACAGACGTGTGTATACGCTGAAAAAGATACGCTACGTTTTTTATTGAAAAGTTAATTGAAAGTCTGCAGACAAAGATAAATTTTTGAGCTCTTAAAATATCTCTAATTGTCATTATAATCAGATTCAAAATACGCGGAAGTAATTTTTTTTGACAATAGATTTCTTTCATAACCAGGCGTCATCCCAGCTGAGATCCAATAAGAAAACCGCGCTGGAACTTTTGAATTCCAGTTATGCAAGGAATCTAATATCATGGAGTTTTCAAACACTAACAACCACGTACTATAACAAGGCAAAAATTTTACGTAAGAGAGTAGGCCTTGCAATTGTATCAATAGTGGTGGGATTGGTAGGACTCGAACCTACGACCAATTCGTTATGAGCGAACTGCTCTAACCGACTGAGCTACAATCCCTTTTATCAACACCTATAATACACGCAAAAGGAAATTTGTCTACTCGCTTATTTCACTATCAACCCAACTGTGTAAATCATTTATTGCGCCAATTTTGCGTGCAATTTCCTTACCATCTTGAAATATGATTAAAGTAGGTATAGATTGAACTCCATACTTACTTGGCACCTCAGTTTCTCCATCTATGTCGAACTTGCAGATCTTGATCTTGCCTTTTCTATCCTCAGCCAATTGCTCGATACGTGGCATCAGACTTTTGCATGGTCCACACCATTCTGCCCAAAAATCTACCAGCACAAATCCTTTGTGGTTAGCAACTTCAGATTCGAAATTTTGATCATTTACCGCTTTAATATCATCACTCATAAAATACCTAAATTTTTATAAATATAGCGTATCAATTAACAGCTGATCAACTAAATTTTTCTGGATTCAAGTGAAGTGATTACATATGATGATTAAAGATATCTACACTCCCCCAACCCATTGAATCTAGCTCAATACGAGTAGGAAGAAATTCAAAGCACTTTTCGGCTAATTCTTTTCTATTTTCACGTTCTAGCATTAAATCTAGCTTTTCCTTTATTTTATGGAGATATAAAACATCAGATGCAGCATAACTTTTTTGCTTGTCTGTTAAAATTTCATTTCCCCAATCAGAAGATTGTTGTTGCTTATTTAATTTTATATCAAGTAGTTCTAAGCACAACTCTTTTAAGCTATGATTATCTGTGTAGGTGCGAACTAAACGTGAGGCTATTTTCGTGCAATAGCAAGGCAGTGCCCAAGTTTGCAGGTAGTAATGTATTATACTCACATCAAATCGCGCAAAGTGAAATATTTTGGTTATATTTTTATCCTCTAATATTTTTCTCAAATTTGGAGCTGTATAATCGTTTTTGAATTGAACTAAGTGAGCGTTGCCATCATTGAAAGAGAGCTGAACAAGGCATAATCTATCTCTGCTATGCAGTAGCCCCATTGCCTCTGTATCAACAGCTATAGATTTTATATCATTCGGTATTGCACTGGCTGGCAGGTCGTCCTTATATATAAATATTCTCATAAATTTAATATGTTTTATGACACATATAATAATCAAAAATGAGTTTTAAGTATACGAAAAGATCATAGAAGATTGGCTCCCATATTTTTCATATGCATGGGTTTACAAATTATGATATGCACCTATAATAAGAATAAGTAAATTTTCATTGCGGGAGTGGCTCAGTTGGTAGAGCGCAACCTTGCCAAGGTTGAGGTCGAGGGTTCGAACCCCTTCTCCCGCTCTTTAATTTTAACATAAAAAATTTCCTTCCCCTGTTCAACTAGTTCAGCTATACTCAAAGTAGCTAAAAGTTTTTTAGAAAATTAATTAAGGAGGTTATATGAATGATAATACTAAAATAATGTTATTTATCTTAGGTACAGATATACCAATAGGAGCACTTACAGGTTTGGGACTCAGTTTTACAGCTTTATCACCTTTGGTAATGGGTGGAATTATTGCTGCAATTCCTGCACTCTTACACTTTGCCCTTTGTACAGGTGAGAGACTCTCACAATCCCAATTCTCTTATGCTCATGCTTGTTTATTTGTTGCAAGTGCTGCAATTGGAGTTGGTCTTGCTGCAGCTGCAACTGCTATTTCTCCAAGTATAATGCTTGGAATGGGATCGGCAGCTTTAGCAGGTGCAATAATAGCACCCATAGCAGTAATTGCAGGGTTCCTTGTAGCATTTGGTATTATTGAACCAATAGCTCAGAAAGTGAATGAGTATATTATATCACCTATAGTTGAGCGTTTTTCTTCAAAAGAACAGGGAGTTTAAGTGAATTAAGCGAGGTTTTTGCTTTTTATTTTGCCTATAAGTGGCTTGTGGAAGTTCGTAAGGTGCAACCTTGCCAAGGTCGAGGCCCTTCTCCCGCTCTTTAATTTTAACATAAAAAATTTCCTTCCCCTATTCAACTAGTTCAGCTATACTAAAAGTAGCTAAAAGCTTTTTAGAAAATTATTATTTAGGAGGATTATATGGACAACAAGACTAAAGCAATGTTATTTGCCTTAGGTATAGCTACATCAATAGGAGCACTTACAGGCTTAGCGCTCAGTTTTACAACTCTATCACCATTGGTAATGGGTGGGATTGTTGGTTCTATAGTTCCAGCATTGATTACAGCTCTGTTTGCGGGGAAGCTACTATACAAATTTTGCAAAAAAGATCATATTCAAAAGGATGAAAAATATGAGCCTATCTATTCTGGTATTTCCGCACTTGCAAGTGCTGCAATTGGAGTTGGTCTTGCTGCAGCTGCAACTGCTATTTCTCCAAGTATAATGCTTGGAATGGGATCGGCAGCTTTAGCAGGTGCGGTGATAGCACCCATAGCAGTAATCGCAGGGTTATTTGTAACAGTTTGTGTTATTGAACCAATAGCTGAAAAAGTGAATGATTATATTATATCACCTATAGTTGAAAAAGTTGGAAAATGTTTTTCTTCAAAAGAGGAAGAAAACGGGCTAGTTAAAGAATAATTAAAAAAAGTTGTTTGACGTTAACGTTTAGTTTTCTTTATAATTTCCTTTGTGAAAGAAGAAAAATGCTTATTTGTAACGATAGCTGGTTTGCCAAATGCTGGAAAGTCAACGCTAATTAACAGCATCGTAGGCAAGAAAATTGCAATTGTCACCCCTAAAGTGCAGACAACAAGGACACAGGTAAGGGGTGTTGCTATATGCAACAATGCGCAAATTGTTTTTACTGACTCTCCGGGAGTGTTTTCAGCAGAAACAAATCTTGAAAAAGCTTTAGTCAAATCTGCATGGGGAGCAGTTAAGGATAGTGACATTACTTTATTGCTTGTTGATGTAAACAATTACCTAAAAAATATAGAAAGAATAAAAACGATATTTGCACGACTGGAGCGCACAAAAGGCAGATGCATTTTGGTTATCAATAAAACTGATTTAGTAAAGAAATCAGAGCTCAAGATGGCACATGAGCACCTAAATTTGCTTTATAAGTTTGAAAAAATTTTTACGATCTCGGCACTGAAGAATGATGGACTTTCTGATCTGACTAGTTACTTGTCTAAAATTGCACCGATAGGCCCTTGGTTTTATGAAAAAGATCAAATAACTGATTCCTCAGCTGATTTTTTATCAGCGGAAATTACGAGAGAAAAGTTATTCTTGAACCTACGTGAAGAATTGCCATACTCTACAGCTGTTATAACTGAACAATTTGAGGAAAAAAAAGATAAGAGTTTAGTCATAAAACAGATCATATTTGTATTGAAAGATAATCATAAGAAAATAGTGCTAGGAAAAGACGGCAGTAGCATAAAAAAAATTAATATCGAGGCACGTACAGAATTGGAAAAATTATTTGAGTGTAAAGTTCATCTCTTTTTGTTCGTAAAAGTGCGACCTTGGACTGATCGCCCTGAGGAATATATAAGTAATGCTTAATTCTTTGTTAGTATTTGATATTGAAACTATACCAGATGTAAATTCCTGCAAGAATTTACTAAATATTAGTGATGATAGCAGTGTAGAAGAAAAGAGGAACGCATTAACAAAATATCATCTTGAAATAACAAACGGGCAAAACTCTTTTCTGCGTCAGCCCTTCCACCTTGTTGTAGTTATTAGTTTTTTACTTTGTAATATAACACGCCAGAGCGGCTATGAAATGTTCACACTACAAGAAATAAGATCTGGAGGCACAGTAAACTCCAATGAAAAAGAGCTAGTAAAGGGATTTTTTAACTACATATCAGAGAAAAAGCCAAGACTAGTTTCGTTCAATGGACGCACTTTTGATATACCGGTACTGAAGTACCGTTCTATGGTTCATGGCATTCAAGCAGAATATTTTCACAAAGCTGGCGATAAGTGGAATAGTTACAATCAGAGGTACAGTAGTGATTGGCATTGTGATTTGCTTGAATCTCTCTCTGATTTTGGAGCTTCTGCAAGAATGAAGATGAACGAAGTTTGCGCAGCATTTAATCTTCCCGGTAAGATTGGAGTTGATGGTTCACAAGTTATGGACTTATATGATAGTGGCAAAATACAAGAGATTCGCGATTATTGTGAAACAGATGTGATTAACACTTATTTGATTTATTTGAGGTTTATGCATCATCAAGGAAGAATTACTACAGAAAGCTATAATAAGAGCATAGAAGAACTGCTTTTAGAATGCGAAAAAAAAGAACACCTAAAGAAATTTAAAGAAGAATGGAAAATAACTTCTGGTGAAAATTTTTATATTGAATTTAAATGAATAGATGCTTACAGAGCAATCATTAGATTGCTCTGTATAGTAGTTATAAACTCCTTGCAGTAGACAAGGAATCCTCATATCCTATCTGCTTAACTTCTGCTTGTTCAAGCTGAGAAAAATTTTTATTTTTTACTTCTTCGAAAAAGTTTTGTCCACCAAGGATATAATTACCTAAATTAGCAGCATAATATTGAACGTTACCTAAAACTGCACAGTTAATTCGGCTTAATATTCTCGAAGGGTAGTAAAAGAGAGAAACGTTATTGTTTGATCGGAAGTCATTTTCATCCATTATTTTAATGGCTTCATGATAACCATCCATTTGATGAACAAAATATCCTTCAGGTACTGATATTCTCAATTGTGCACCTACATGAGCATAACCACAAATACCAGGTGATACCGCTGGTACTGGGTCTTGTCTATGTTGAGTTACTCTAATGGTTTTTTCTTGAAGAACATCATTATAAAATTCACTAGCAGTAAGATCAAAAACTCGTGGATCACCAAAAGTTGCAACATGGACATCTTCAGCTCCTTCTGTTTTGTTTAGGCATAAAGCAGCTATCTTGGCAATAGCTCCTCCCATACTGTGACCTGTGAGATTAATTTTAAAATCTTTGATTTTTGATCCTTGTTTTTCAGCATGAGATTTCAAAATGCCATAAAGATTAGGCCATGAATCCGTAAATGAATTATAAAATCCTCTATGCATTCTTCCACCTTCAGGTAAAAATTCTGAAGTAGTAAAAAGTACATTTATATCAGTAAGTCCATCATTTGCACCATGGCTCAGACGAGTACCGTGGTAAGCTATTGTTATTTCTTTACCTTTTATGAAAACATGACCAGCGTCTTTTTCAAAGCTATTACCAAATGGAATAATTTCATAACCTTCGCTGATGAGTTCAGCTCTAGTTTTATACATTTTTTCAGTAGATGGAACAATCTCAAAATCTTCTTCAGTTTCAAATTCAGTTTTGTATACTCTTTGAGCTAGATTGTTACATCTTTTTTTACTTAATTTATCATCATCATCGCCATAGCTTATATTGCAGAAATTACCCATTTCTAATAATTTCTCTCTATCAAATCCTGCAATTTTTACAATACTTTCATCTATTTTATAGTCAGAAGGTAAAGAACATGGCTCATTTGGATCAGCACGATTTATAAATTCATAATCTTCAATGATCTCAAATTCATCGTCATATTCTTTCATCTCGTATTTGCCATCATCTACTGAAATAGAGTCTGGCTGTTCAGTATTACCTGGCTCTGAGCCTGTAGCAGCACCTGTAGTGCTAAACCAATTTCGTAAAAAACTAAAATCCATAAATACCTTAATTATTAAAAATAAAACAATAATTCACTAATTATAATATAAACTAATATTATTGTCAATAGTTATATTAATATTTTAATCTTTATGTACTTTCACTTGAGTAAATTTTACTTCCATAGAATAAGTATAGAATTATAATACACTAACAAGCAAACCTCTGTACTAAATTTTGGTTAATATACACGTTGAGCGTATTAAGAAAGTTGCTTTTAAAGTATTGCATTTTACTTTTATTTTCGCTATAAGGTTGCTTTAAGTTGGATTTTCAACACCTTTATACTATTTATGTTATGATTTTAAAATTTTTTGGGGGCACTTCATGAAAAAATCTATTTATACTAGAACTGCTCTAGCTTCTCTATTGACTTTATGTTCTTTCAGTGGCTTTGCTGCTGACTTTTCTGACGAGAGTATGAAGGAAGTAAAAAAGCAAGAGAGTAACGAGTCAATCAAAACTTCTGGAAAGATGGAAGTGATGAAGACGTCAAATAAGAAACTAAAAGAAAAAATGGACAGGATATGTAATGCTGATCCAAGAAAAAAAGCTGAGGAGCTTAAGAAAAAAGAAGAATTAAGATTAGCAGCTGAGCAGAAGAAAAAAGAGGAGTTAAAATTAGCAGCTGAACAAAAGAAGAAAAAAGAAGAGTTAAAATTAGTAGCAAAACAAAAGAAAAAAGATGAAATTAGGCTAGCAAAAGAGAAAAAAGCAAAGCTTATAGAGGATTCAAAGGCGAAAGCCCTGAAAGTTAAAAATTCTAATGTAGAAAAGTCAAAAATTAAGGGTTCTAAAACTAAGAATGCTAAAATTGAAGCTAAAGATATAAAAAAGGATGTAAAAGTTGTTAACAGCAATACAGAGGAAAAAGGTAAGGCAAGTCCTGTTGTTTCAGTTGGTGGGGTTGATATTATCAATACCAATCAAGGGGATGGTTTAAGAATAACTTTCGGTGGCGTTGTTGATTCTCAAGGTTATGGTAACCATGGGCTAAGTGGCTATAACCATTATAATGTTATGCCAGGTAAATCTACAGATTATTTTAACAATACTACAGATAGTATAAAAGGAGCAAATCCAATATTTCCTAAAGGAATAGGGAATATTGGTGATTACAGTGAAAACATGGGCATGATTTCAGATGCAATATTGCACTTAAGAGCTGAAAATAAAAATGAGGATATTGGTCTTCGTTATGGTGCCGATGTACAATTCCATGTTCCAGTTACTGAAGGTAAAGGAGCTTCACAAGGCGTGAATGCTGCAAGAGGTAGAAGTGCACATGTGTTTTTGAATTCAAAATATGGTGATCTGAAACTTGGCTATCAGTTTGGTCCTGAGTCTCTGATGAGACTTGATGCAACAAGAATTGCAACTGTTGATGGAGCTGCAGATAGTGACTGGTTCAGAAAAGTAAACTTAGAAGGAAGTGCTGCAAACTTCCCATTTTACGTAACACCACGTCTTTACACTGAAAGCTTCTCGAGCGAGAGCGAAAAACTCTCCTTCCGTATGGCAGGAAAATACAACAAAGAGATTATGACCACATTGCCATTTAGAGCTGCTTACTACTCGCCGAATTATATGGGTGCAAGATTTGGTCTTAGCTACTCACCTCGCTACGATAGTGGTTTATCCGTTGTAAAAGAAATAGCTCCAGATTTCCTCAAAGATTCAAGTAATAAGGTAACAGGGGTAAAGAATGAGGAAACGTTAAGACATGTTGGACCAGATTACCAGCATATAATAAGTGCTGGTGCATCATATGAATATGACTTTAGTAAACATAATGTAAAAGTTAAAACTTCCGTAGTTGGTGAATATGGGGTTTCAAAGCAACCGAGTAAAGATAAGCATCTTTATAAGGAATTTGTAGAGTACAATGACCTGATGGGTGTTAATTTGGGTGTAAGCGCTGATTATAAGATTGATGAAGGTCAAAATATAAAATTCGCTGCTTCTTTTGCATATTTAGGCAAATCTAGTCAACCGAAGAGTATCAAGGAACTCAACCCTACTTCAAAAGAATATAAAGATACTAATGATGATGTTAGAAAAAATGGCTTAAAGCAATTTAATGACAAGGACACCATGTATTGGACTGCAGGTGCTGGTTATCAATATGATAATATCTACACAAGCTTGACATACTTTAGTAGCAGAATGAGCGACAAAGATATGCTTCATGATGTTGCACTTGGTGTTCAGTATGATCTATCTTCTTGCAATAAGAGCAAGTTTGTTCCTTATGCAGCCTTACATTATTTTATGACTGATGAACAAGGTGCGCTGAAAGACCAAAAAGGTACTGATGTACCTTCTAACCAAGGAATTCTTCTACTAACTGGTGTGAAGTTTTCTTTCTAATTTGTTCTAGTAATACACACCACAACTTGAATGTGGTGTGTGTCTTGTCTGTTAGTGTTTATTTGTCGATCAAATAAACATAAGCCAGTGCGTAACAAACTCTACGAGTATTTATTTTATTCACACAATAAGTAATGTCATCCCAGTCACAGCTGTACGAAAATTGTGGCAATTTGCATAGTAAATGGTGTCATCCCAGTGCTTGACACTGGGATCCATTTTTCCATCATCATCAGAAACGTTGTATTTTAACATTACTTTTATACTCGTAAATTTAACTGGATGCCAGTGTCTGGACACTGGCATGACACCCTATGGCTACTCAGATAATGGATAAATTATCATAATCCCTTACCTATCGAACGTTTTCAAATTCAATCAATTAAGCAGTATGCAAACCAAACTAAAAAACCATTTAACTGGAGAATTACTTACCATCGCTACTTGCTGGAAATTAACACTTGTAAGTGGGGAGGTAATGGGATTCACTGACTATGATAAAGATTTAAATCTCAATAATATACTCTATAAATCTTCAAGCGGTTTTATAGCCAGCAGTATAATATTAAATAGCGATTTGAGAACTGATAATCTAGAAATTGAAGGAATATTAAATAGTGCTGATATTAAAGAAAAAGATGTTTTATCAGGAAGGCATGACTTTGCAAATATTGAAATATTTCTTGTGAATTATAAAGATTTGAGTCAGGGAATTATGAATTTGCATGCAGGAACTTTTGGTAAAGTAACATTAAATAGTGGGAGGTTTATCGCTGAAATTAGAGGTCTTGCGACAAAGCTTGAGAGAAGCATAACAGAGCTATATTCTCCTGTATGCAGGGCACAATTTTGCGATGATAGATGTAAAGCTGATGCTAAAAAGTTTAGTAGAATGAGCACAATTACTAAAGTGATAGATGAAAGAAGATTTGAAGACACTAATTTAATCGAAAGCGATGGATATTATAAGCACGGAGTGTTTAGTTCAGCAACATTTGAAGTTGTAGTTAAAGAATACAAAAATAAAGTAGTTACATTATTTGCTTCTCCTCCATATCAAATTTCTACCGGAGATAAATATTCGATACTTGCAGGTTGTGATAAAGCGTTTTTAACGTGCAAAAACAAGTTTAACAATACTGTGAATTTCCGTGGCGAACCATATATACCAGTTGTTTAGCAGCATAATTTTTAATATTATGAATAAGTATGGAAAGGTGGCTGAGCGGTCTAAAGCACACGCTTGGAAAGCGTGCACATATGAAAATATGTCGGGGGTTCGAATCCCCCCTTTTCCGCACATTATTTCTAGTATAACACACATTTTTGTCCTATAATAGCAACTCTGTCCTCATTGATTTTTAGTAGACTGCAATCGACCAAAAAAACATACTCCACCAACGGAATAACCGTATGAGTAGCAGCAGCATTAGCACTTCAGCTCTGCAATTGTAACGATCTTCGGTGTAATCTACGTCAACAAAGTAGTAGAGTTTATGTTCATCAAGCTGCAGAGGCTGGTACCTTTCTCGTTTTTGTAATACGGATTACGAAGAGTCGTTGTTATCGTAGAAATACATCCAGTAGCCGGCTACCAGCATATCCTCCCTATTCCTAACAATATCTTGCAATACTATACTTAGTCTGTGTCATTTCTCCCTAGCCTCAGCAAACTCGTTTATATTCAACCTGTCATAATCTGTCAATATAATTCTTTATTAAAAAATATACTGACACTTTTTTGTTAAATAGATACTAATTGATCCACAACTTCAGATGGTGAACAAGTTTCAGAAATTGGAAAGATAAAATCACAGAGGTCATTGCACTGAGATTTTTCCTCAATGAATTTCATTTCACATTATTCGTGGCAAGTCTGATTTATATGACAAAAAGGGTCTTCAACCATAATATACTCCTTAATTAAAAAACTAACGCTAAGATAGTACTTATATGTTAATATTATCCCAATATTTAGATTAGCATAATTACTTCGTTTACTTTATTGAAAATTTTAGGAAAAAATAAAGAAGCCTCACACTTTTTTGATATTAAACCTGTACCTTCTACAGAACAGAAAATAAATCTGCAAGATCATGGAAATTGTCTCCAATATCACTTAATACATCACTTGCATCAACCTGGTGTTCTTCACAAACTGTTCTGCCCTCTGAGCTCTTCCAGAGCCGAGAAGGATCCATGTCCGGATCCAAATCATTCAAATTTGATTCATTTCGGTGTACACGTGTTTTTCCATACTGTGTTGATTGATTATCCAACTTTTGTTGTAAATCTGCTCCTGTTTTCTCACTCTGTAAGTTTCCGAACATAATATTCCCCTTAATTAATATTGTATTAATTTTAATATAAAAGCATTAATATTATATTAATAATAGTATAATTACTTTTATTGAAAATTTTAGGAAAATGTTGTATAATTATACAGTAGTAGAACTTGGTAAAACTTATGGCAAACGCTAATTTAGCTTTCAGTAAAGAAACCTTACAGCATCTTGCTAAATTATCTGAACTTACTAAGCAACCTGCTCAAGCATTAGCAGAAAAACTACTTAAAGAAGCAATAGATAGTGAAATGGAAGATTTTTTACTATCTGTAGTTGCTGATCAATATGATATTGAAGGTGCAGAAACAGTTGATTACAAAGATGTAAAGTGGAGATCAAGTGAACTACAAAATTAAATTTTTGAAGAATGTCACTGAAAAAGATCTTCCAGCTTTACCAATAAAAATAGAATCAAGAGTAAATAAAGCAATAAAGGAACGCCTTACAGTTGATCCATTGGTGAGCCTTTATACCAATAGCTTTAAAGGGTTTAGAAGACTAAGAGTCAGCGATTACCGTATTATGTATTGTGCAGACACCAAAAAACATGAAGTAACTATCGTTACAATAGGACATAGAGACACTATTTACGAGAAAGCTTTGAAGGTACTTAAGAACTATGTTTTTCAATAATCGTTAAGTTACGTAAGTAAATTATAAATATTATATTATACACCTCTCCTTCCTCTTCACCTTAGGTGGCTTTGCTCAGCTCAAAAATAACTCATTTTTTGACTATACCCCTATAATTTTACTACTCTACAGACTATAAAATCGATGCTAATAACGAATTAGAGATAAACGTTGCAAAGAATCGCAGTGGCTCAACCGGAAAGGTTACAGTAAGTTAATACTGGAAGGATATTAGTATGGAGCCTCAGACTCGTAAATGTCTTTTCTGTGTTTTATTGAAACACTTCATACTTTGCAGCATTTACATGATACGATAATCGCCAGTTCTCAGTCTTCTGTATCCTTTGAGTTTGTAACAAAACGATTCACCAAAATCAATTGGATTAACTGTAAGTCGCTCTTTTACTATCTCTTCAACTCTTAACTTTATTGTTTTTGGAAAAGCTCTCTTACCAACATTTTTCAGGAATTTAATCTTATAGCGCTTTAGTCCCACCTATAGTGGTAAGATTATCTACTTATTCTTGTATGGGAATTTACCAATTGTTAAGATGTGCAGTGTAGTAAAAACATATTCTAATAGTATGGAAAAATAAATGACACGTAAAAAAAATGTATTTGAACAATATGTAGAAGATAAAGTTATATTTTTAGATAGTTTGCGTAACAAAACAATAGGTGAGCTTATCGATTTTATGGACAAAAACCCAAATGTCAAAATCTTTGATTGGATAAGTAACAATACTAGTCATAGCCTAAAGCATAGAAGAGGTTACAATATTAGTAATAATATGAAACTTAGGTGCAGAAGTGCAGGAATTGGTTTAGTTGCTGGTCTAGTTGCAGCATGTTGTTTATGGCAAGAAACTTTAGCTCTTATTGGCGGTTCTGGTGTAGTGTTGATTGCATTTGCTATAGTTGGTGCGTTACTTGGAGCTGGAGCGAGCTATGTAGTAGGTAAATGTCTTGATAAAATTAAGGTTACAAATATGCAAAGAGAAATAAGTCGTTAAAGGTTCGTGTTGTATTCTGAATTTCTTTCAATACTTAAAGATTTACAATCAGAGCAAACTACCTGGCCACGTGAAACTGATTTCAGCTCATCAGTTGAAACTTTACTTGAGCAGAATATGCATTTTATTTTATCACTTGGGGCGAGTGAATGATCAACAGCAATTCTATCATCAAAAACAAAACACTCGCCTTCCCAATTACCACTTTTGTTGTGAGTTTTTTCAAGGTAGGAAAGAATACCGCCTTTAAGGTGATAAACATCGTTAAATCCAAGGCTTTTCATATATGCTGTAGATTTCTCGCATCTGATTCCACCAGTGCAGTACATAGCCACTTTCAGATCTTTACTCTCAGAGAAAGACTCTGCCCACTGAGGAAAATCTCGAAAACGCTGAGTATGTGGATTGATTGCATTTTTAAACTTGCCTAGTTTTACTTCGTAATCATTTCGTGTGTCTATCACTAAAACATCAGGTTGAGAGATAAAATCATCCCAATAATCTGGATCAATGTACTGACCTCTAACGGAAGTATCGAGATTACTTACACCAAGATTCACAATTTCTCTTTTTAATCTCACTTTCATCTTACTAAATGGTTGATATTCTGCTGCACTCTCTTTCCATGTAAGGTCCCTTAGTCTATAATCAGAACGTAGAAAATCGAATATTTTATCAATCGCGTTTCTTTCACCAGATACGGTTGCATTAATACCCTCTTCTGCAAGGAGTATAGTACCCTTTAATTCGACATTGTCGCATGCAACTTTTATTTCATCTTTCATGTCATAATAATTAGAGAGTTTTACAAAATGATAGAAAGTTGCAATGACAAAACTCATAATTAATTAGTTTATCGATTTAAAACATAATATATAAAATTATGAAGATATTCAATAGGACGGCTGTTAATTACTGGATATCTTTAGTTTTTGCATATAACATTTTAATATCAAATATAGATTCAAGTTAATGTTTCTGAGAGTATTTAAAAATATATTCTTGTTTTTAGTAAGTGTATTATTTGTCTGCCCTATACTATCGTTAATATCGATTCTATTTACAGAATCAGCAAACTCTGGATGGGTAATTAGTAGACTTTTTCCTGAATATATACTCAATACGTTGATTTTGATGGTAGGAGTAGGGTTAATATCCTTTATATTTGGAGTAATTCCAGCTTGGCTTACTACATTTTTTTCGTTTCCCGGAAGTAGAATTTTTGAGATTGCCTTATTCTTTCCGATATCAATTCCTGGATATATAGTATCGTTTGTTTATGTAAATACGCTAGAGTTTTCAGGTCCGATTCAGAGCTTGTTAAGAGATACTTTTCAATTGGGCAAAGGTGACTATTGGTTTCCCGAGATCAAATCCCTAGGTGGTGGAATATTAGTAATGGGATTTAGTCTATATCCATACGTTTATATGTTGGTCCGCTCAAGTCTAAAGAGCGTTAGTAACTCAGTCACTATTGCATCAACACTTGGGTTCTCCTCATTACAGAGTCTGTTTTCTGTCATCATACCCTCCATACGTCCATCAATTATAGCTGGGTTATCCTTGGTACTAATGGAAGTAATTACAGATTTCGGCACACCACAGTTTCTTGCTATCGATACTTTCACGACGGGAATATACCGTACTTGGTTTTTACTGCATGACAAATATTCAACTACTGTTTTGGCAGTTGCAGAACTGATTTTCGTTGCAACACTAATAGTTATCGAGAAAAAACTACAAAAAAGAGAAATATCTTACTCTTCAATCAATACTAATGCAGATTATCACAATAAACGTAGTATAAACGGTTCTATATCATTGATCTTTTCTTATCTTATGTGTTTATTGCCGATATTAATAGGCTTTATTTTACCAATGATTCCACTTATATATTGGAGCATAGAGAAAGGCTTTTTCATATATGAAGCAAGATTTTACAATATAATAACAAACAGTATTAGTTTATCATTTATTACCGCGCTAATCTCGATCAGCATTGCAATAATTATTGGATATACAGCACGTAAAAATAAGGTAATAAGCAATATAGCACGTCTCATTTCTCTTGGATATGCAATTCCAAATGCAATTATTGCAATTAGCATAATAATGTTTTTAAGCAGAATATCTTCTTTCATTACTCAATATATTGTAGAAATTAGCTTGGTAGGAACTATTGGCGCATTAGTTTACTCATATTTATTTCGTTTTTTTGCTATATCTTTCAAGGCGATAGAGTCGGGACTCAAAAAAACACCAAATGAAATTGAATGGACTGCATATACTATGGGTCATGGGCCTATTTCCACGTGCCTGAATATTCATATTCCCCTTATCAAGAAAAGCATACTATCGGGATTTCTGCTCGTGTTTATGGATACGGTAAAAGAACTCACGGCAACACTAATTATCAGACCATTTAATTTTGAAACTATATCAACTAGAATATATGAACTTGTCAGCGATGAGCGTTACAGAGAAGCTGCCCCATTTTCGTTAATGATAGTTATTATAGGTTTAACCTCTACAATAATCTTATTCACACTTGATGATAAGAATCAAAAATAAACTATTTTGCATCTGTTCAGCAGAGTAACAAAATAAGATAGACGAAAAAAGACAACTATAGAAGCAAATGGTCAGTGCTTTCGTGTTTATCAACTTAGTTGGATCTCAGTATCAGCTACTCGGATGACATTATGGAAGCTCAAATGACAAACCAAGAAGCGTTGGTTTCAGATGCACTTAAACAAATACACTATCTTGATGATCAATGAGGTCTAGTGTTAACGTATGGACTATCTAAGGAAAAGGGTGGTACCATAACATCAAAGGTTTTTATGCTCTCTTCGTTCAGAAATTCATATTTACCCTGCATTATTCCTGATGGTGTATTTAAGTATGTTCCACTTGTATATTTGAATACCTCTCCAGATTTTATTACAGGTTGTTCTCCAATAACACCAACTCCAGCAATTTCATTTATTTTGCCCTTATGATCTATTATTCGCCAATAGCGACTTAATAATTGAATGGTTGATGAGCTTTTATTTTTTATCTTAACATTATACATCCATACGTAACAATTTTCATAAGGAATGGATTGCTCTTCAATGTAAATTGGCAAAACTGTAACTTCAACAGAATTAGTAATAAGTGTGTATTTCATGGTCATCGTAAAGTGTTCATGATAAAAATTTAACACACTTCAATTATACACTTTTTTCATAGATTTTCCAAGCATATTATCGTACTCTAACTAGGAAATATTAATCTACATGATGAACAAAACAGATCCACTGGATAAAAAAGTGATAGGAATAATAGGAAGTGGGCAATTAGGTAAAATGACTGCTATCGCTGCAATAAAACTTGGGCACAAAACGCATATTTTTGCCAGTGCTAAAAACGATCCAGCTTGTTCTGTTGCTGATGATTTAACAATAGCAGACTTCTGTGATAAGAGGGCACTTGAATCTTTTGCACAGAGTGTGGATTTAGTCACTATTGAGTCTGAAAATATTCCATGTAGTGCAATTGATATTGTGTCGCTGCACGCAGATTTTTATCCAGGCAAAAAGGCGTTACACATTTCGCAAAATAGGCTGAGAGAGAAAGATTTTATTAGAGATTTAAGCATAAAAACTGCTGATTACAAAAGTATACAAAATTATAATCAGCTACTAGAAAGTAGTGAAACTTTTAGCTATCCAGTGAGGCTAAAAACAACAGAAATGGGTTATGATGGAAAAGGACAATATGTGATTGAAAATGATTCTGAACTGAAGCAATTTGCTTCCTTCGATTGGAATAAAGAGTACATTCTTGAAGCAAGTGTTGATTTACTGAAAGAGGTTTCAATAGTCGTTGCAAGAAATAAAAACGGTAAAGTAGCTTTTTTTCCTATAGCAGAGAATCACCACGTTGACGGAATACTTAATACTTCAATAGCACCAGCTAAAATAGATAATAAATTAGCCCAAGAGGTACAAAAAACTGCAAAGAAAATAGCAACTGCGCTTGATGTAGTAGGAATCCTAGCTATTGAATTTTTCATCACTCAAAATCATGAACTACTAGTTAATGAATTGGCCCCAAGACC
The DNA here is from genome assembly GCF_048054115.1 of Wolbachia endosymbiont of Nasonia vitripennis. Lineage (NCBI taxonomy): Bacteria > Pseudomonadati > Pseudomonadota > Alphaproteobacteria > Rickettsiales > Anaplasmataceae > Wolbachia > Wolbachia endosymbiont of Nasonia vitripennis. Next base: position 17,624 of record NZ_JAFEVF010000008.1, read on the forward strand.
CCACAATTCTTGCCACTGGAGCTTGGATGCATGCAACGTTAGTCAATTCGAGCAGCTGGTGAGGGTAATATGCGGATTACCTATGCAGGAAGTAGTATTACGCTTTCCTTGCATGACAAAAAATATAATAGGTAATGATATATATAATTCTCACAAATATTTGAGCAACGAAAAAGCTAGTTTAACCATATATGGGAAAAAAGAGGTTAGGGACAAGCGTAAAATGGGACATGTCAATATAGATTTAAGTTATTGAGCTATAAATGCTCTTTGATCAAGATCTCCAAGATCTGCACTATATTTAGTGCTGCACCTTTGCGTAGATTATCAGCTACTATCCACATATTTAATCCGTGTTTAACGGTATCGTCTTGTCTAATACGCGATATGTATACGGCATCCTCTTGCACAACATCAATCTGAGTCATATATCCACCATCTTCGCGCTTATCTTGTACTAAAACTCCATCGTCTTCACTGAGCATTTCACGAGCTTCTTCTTCAGTTATATGCTGATCAAATTCTACATTTACTGCTATAGCATGACCAACAAGAACAGGTACTCGTACACAAGTTGCAGTTACTTTTATATCCTCTTCTAAAATTTTTTTTGTCTCCTCTTGCATTTTCCACTCCTCTTTTGTAGAACCATCTTCCATAAACTCTCCTATATGAGGAATGCAATTAAATGCTATTTGCTTAGGAAATATTTCAGGTTTTTTAGCTTCATTCATAAAGATTTTTTTTGTCTGATTGTAAAGCTCATCCATTGCTGCTTTACCTACACCAGAAGTTGATTGATAAGTTGAAGCAACGATTCTCTTTATTTTTGCTTTTTTGTGTAATAAATGTAATGCCAGCAACATTTGTATTGTAGTACAGTTTGGATTAGATATTATGTTATGGTTTTTATATTCCGTAATTTTATCTTTGTTGATCTCTGGAATAACTAGTGGCACGCCTTCTTTCATCCTAAAATAGGAAGTGTTATCTATCACAACGCACCCGGCCTCAGTTGCAATTGGTACGTATCTCTCAGAAACATGAGATTCTGCACAGAAAATGGCTATATTAGTTCCAACGAAATCATAATCCTCAAGGCATAAAACTGTTAACTCTTTGTCACCAAAACTCACCTTTTTTCCCTTTGATTTTTTCGATGCAAAAGCAACAACAGAATCTATCGAAAATTTTCCCTCTTTTTGAAACTCAGCAAGCATGGTCAATACCTCATATCCTACTCTTCCTGTTGCTCCAATAACTGCAATCTTACATCCCATATAAATAAACCTCTGATTTTAAAGCTATATTATATTTTTACTGATAAAATTTACAATTACTTTAATATTTTTACCTTGCAATTAACCATAATTTAGTTATAATTATAAGACACTAGTAATATTGCATGGTAGAATGAAATGAGTAAAAAACATGATGACACTAAGGTCAAACCTGCAGTATCTGAATTTCAAAAGCCTGAAAAAGTCAATAGATTAGAGATTCAAAATGTTCTTTCGAAAAAAAGCAAGCCAGCGATAAATTTTGATGATAAAAAGTATGGTGTGAAAATTTCTAAGATAGACCAGCATCTTTCAAACAAGAAGCAAGAATCTTTTGGATTAAGAGATTTTTTAAGTTCAATACCAATAATAGGAAGATCTTTAGTGAAAATTTTCACGCCTGAAAAAGAAGAGTATAAAAAACTGCAATCGCAAATAGGTCTTTCTAATAAAGCAAAAAATGAGATCTACATAGATAATAAACGCACAGAAGAAGTAGGTAGCAAACTTGAGAATGGTAATATTGAACAAGTAGAAGATAAAGAGAAAAAAAATCTTGGCCCATAAATATTAACCATTTAAAGTGTATCTCTCACTACTGAATTTGTTGCACAGAAGTTTTGCAGTACCAAAATAAATAAATGGGTATGCCACTTGCAGTGAACAGGCTCGAAATCAGCAGAGTACCTACAGGGGTTTCTAATATCACCCAACAACAAAAGGTTGTTGCTATGCTACCAATTAAAAGCTTATAACAACTCCTCTCCTGTATAATAACCTTTAGAAAGGCAAGACTGCATGCAAGATAAACGAACAAAAATGAAATTACAGAAAAGTCAATAATCGACGTAATCTGCTGGGCAAAATTGTTGTTTGAAGTGAGAATTAGTAAAATTGCAGTTCCAATTGAACTAACTGTTATTCCCCAAAAAGGAGAGCCATGCTTGTTCCTTTTAGCAAAGAATTTTGGCATTAGTCTATCTTCTGCAAGACCAAAAGCAACTTGTCCACTAGATAAAACCCAAGCGTTTAGACTGCCAACACAAAAAATGAATGCAACTATAGAAACAATTAAATGCCAATTACCAGAAAACATAATTTTTATCGCATCAACATATGGTGCTCTTGAACTTGCTAAATTGTTGCCATTGATCAATCCCATAATTGCAAAATTGTTGATAAAATATATAACAGCAACACAAACTGTGCCAAGCACCACAGCTTTTGGTATAGTTTTAGCTGGATTATCAACTGACCCTGCAGGTGCTGTTGCCAATTCAAGTCCAATAAAACACCATAAAGTAAGGAGTGTAGAGCGGGCAAGAATTTGCGATGTTGTAAGACTTAATATTTCTTCACTTATGATAAAATTATTTCTATCGAAAAAAAACAACGCTGCTACAGGTATTGCAAGCAATACAGCAACCTTCACAACCGTGAGCAGAAACTCAACGTGCCCTGCAGTAGCTATTCCCCTTAAATTTATTAATGTAATGATTGTAAATAACAACAGCTCTAAAAATAAACGCATACTTTTGATATCTTCATGGAAAAATGGTGTAAGATAGCCAACACCCACAACTATTAAAGCTGTTGTACTAACCCATGAGATTACCCAATATGTCCAACCAACAAAGAACGCTGCAGCAGGACCAAAAGTATGTTTCACATAAACGTGAGGACCTCCTGTTTCTGGAAACTTTGCACATAGCGTAGCAAAAACTAGCGCAAGAGACACAGCACCAGCTCCTGATATCATCCAACTTATAAGGCTATAAGCGCCATATGGAGCAAGGCTAATTGGAAGCATAAAAACCCCAGAGCCGATCTGACTACTAATGACTAAAGCAAAAACAGCCCAAAAACCTATTTTATTTGACACAATACCTCTTAATTCTATTAATGTAAGCCAGTAGTATAGCTTAAGAATTTTAGCAAATAAAAAATTTAAGTTAAGTTTTTAGTTTATGATACCAAAGTAGATAAATAAGTGTTCCGCTTAAAGGGAATAGACTTGATATTAACAATGTTTTTATAGAAGTCTCGTATATTACCCAACAGCAAAAAGATACAGCCACACCTCCAATTAAAAATTTGCAGTAGCTTTTGTCTTGTATATTAACTTTGAGAAAAGCAAGGCTACATGCTAAGTAGATAAACAAAAATGACACCACAGAGATATCAATTATTGAAGTTACTTGCTCAGCAAAACTTTTGTTTGACGTTAGGATAAGTAAAACTAACACCCCCAAAGTACTGAGTATTATTCCCCATAATGGAGCATCATGCTTATTTTTTTTGCCAAAAAATTGCGGCATTAACTTGTCTTTTGCAAGGCCTAAGGTGACCTGTCCATCAGCTAAAAACCAAGCATTTAAATTACTTACAGAAACGATAAAGGCAACAACAGAAATAATTAAATGCCAATTACCTGGAAACATAATTTTTATCGCATCAACATATGGTGCTTTTGAACTAGCTAGGTCATTACAACTTATCAATCCCATAATTGAAAGACTATTGATGAAATATATCACAGCAACACAGACTGTTCCAAGCACTATAGCCCTTGGTATTGTTTTAGAGGGATTATTGACATATCCTGCAGGTGCCGTTGCTGATTCAAGTCCAATAAAACACCATAGAGTAAGGAGTGTAGAACGAGCAAGAGTTTGTGATATTGTAAAGTTTGATACTTCCTCGCTTACAATAAAATTATTTTTATCAAAGAAAAACAACCCTGCGATAGGTATTGCGAGAAGTGCAATAATTTTAACAATGGTCAGCAGAAGCTCAACATGCCCAGCAGTAGTTACTCCCCTTAAGTTTATTAGCATAATAGCTAAAATTAATGTTATTTCTAAAAGCAAACGTATATCTTGTATATCATTATGAAAAAGCGGGGCTAAATAACCGATACTTGCAATTGTCACAGCTGTTGAGCTTACCCACGAGCTTACCCAATATGTCCAGCCAACAAAAAAAGCTGCTGTAGAGCCAAAGGCATGTTTCACATAAATATGAGGACCACCCGTTTCTGGAAATTTTGCGCAGAGTGAAGCAAAAACTAAAGCAAGAGATATAGCACCAAATCCTGATATAACCCAGCTTATGAGGCTATAAGCGCCGTATGGTGCAAGGCTAATTGGGAGCATAAAAATTCCAGAGCCGATTTGGCTACTGATCACCAAGGCGAAAATAGCCAAAAAGCCTATTTTATTTGACACGACAATGTTTAATTTTTATCTGAATATATTAACAATATAGCTGAAGCTCGAAAATTTCAATTGATCTTTTTTGTATAAAAATTTGCATTTTTTTAATTTAAGCATATAATGAGAAGTATATTAATAGGTTATTAAGAAGTGGTTTATGAATCCGAGGTTAAAAACATTTTTGGTTGTTTGTGGGTATGTTCTATTAGTTGGTGCTGCTATTGGAGCAATTTTTTTATTTGACTACTTACTTGAGATCTTTATTGATGCGCTTTATGCATTCCTTCTTGCCAAAACTTCAAGTGAGGTGTTAGCTGTTTTTGGAACACTTGCAGTTTTACTTGCCACTTGTGTTTTGTGCTACGGACTGCATAAGCTCTGTTCTATTTTTACAGAAAAGATTACAAGTAGCTATCAATCTTTCAAAAATGAAAATAGTGATGATAACATTTTTTCTGAAGTATATAATGACCCGACAATAGGGTTGAAAGATAAGATTTTATTTTTTTCTATATACTCAATATATTGTATCCAATTACCATTTTTGTATTGTTCATCGAAGATATCAGAGCTTAGCAGAACATTATCAAATAGTAGAGCGTTGGGTCTTAGAATATGTTTAGTGCTTATTAATACTATATTATTGATCCCAGTAGCACTTCTTGAGTTAATAAAGTATCCATTAATAAAGCTCTTCTCGCCTCTGGGTTTAAGTGTAAAGCAAATGAGCTTTTTGTTTAATGTAAGTGATGTAGGCACTGGTAATCAGAATGTTCATACTAGAAGTTTTGAGCAAAGTGTTATTGAGTGTGCCAAAAAATTAAAGGAAGAATATGGGACTCCGTCAAATGAGCTGGATGAAGAGTTTAAAAACTATATAGGCGGTTTGACAAATCAGCAGAAAGAACTGATAGCGCCTTATTTGAAGGTAGATAATTATAGAGAAGGAGAATGGGTAAGGTGGGTAGATTCTAAAACCAGATTGACATTAACACAGGCTACAAATTTAGTTTTAATTGCAGCAACAAATCAAAATGCAGATGTAGAGCTGTTGAAATCCATATTGCTGGTTCGTTTTGAGGAAAGTAATCGCCAATGTGGTCCTGGAATGCTTAATCGTATCATTTATGCATTAAGTGGACTTGAAGCAGAAAATAATTTTGCAGCTCAACTAGAGCCTCAGATAATAGGAGAGTTGGCCGGTAATGCTACTAAAAGATTTCTTGAGAAATCTGTAGATAAGCACTACTTTAAAATAAAAATTTTAAAAGAAAATTTTGATGACTTATATTTGCCAGGTTCTGAAGTGGATTTGAGCAATGCAAATGATGAAGTAAAGGATGGAATTTCTCATATGAGAAATTCTATAAAAGAATTTGTATTTAAAGAATTATATGTGAAGTTTTATAATGACTATGGAGAACATATTCGTAGAGGGCAGATAAAACAAAAGCTAAGGGAATTAATAACAGGTGAAGTCGTAGATGCAGCAATATTTGGTAAGATAGATGAGGTAGCAATACCTGCAGAACCATCCACTTGCCTTGAAAGAGTGAAAGCATTTTTTGCAGGGCATGCAAGATTCTCTGCTGCTTAAAGCTCTAAGACTTGTCTAAACTTTGATTGTGAGTTAGGCGTAAAATAAAAATTGGTATTTACGATTAACTCACAGCAAACTAAACGATGGCAACCTGGTCACCCTCTAATTTTTCCTTATTGATTCGTAGCAGGTTCTTTGCTATGGTTATGAAAAGAAACCTCATCAGTATACTTTGATAGGTGAGTATTATATATGATAATATTGATAACAAATGATGATGGTTTTGAGAGTGAAGGAATAAGATTACTTAAAGAGATTGCACAGAATTTTGCATCACAAATATGGATAGTGGCGCCAGATACTGATAGGAGTGGAGCTGCAAGATCTCTTGACTATCCAGTAAAACACTCCATTAAAATAAACCGACATAGTGAAAGAGAGTTTAGTGTATCTGGTACTCCTGCAGACTGTGTCATTATTGCGTTAAATAAGATTATGAATAAAAAACCAGATTTAATATTATCTGGAGTAAATATTGGGTCAAATGTTGGAGATGATATTTGTTATTCAGGAACAATTGGTGCTGCAATGGAGGGTGCTGCAAGGTCTATACCCTCTATTGCACTAAGCCAAGTTTATCATGATAAAATAGACTGGAACAATACAAAAGTTTTTGCACCAAAGGTTATCAGCAAGCTAATGAAAGTTGGTTGGCCTAAAAATATAGTGATGAGTGTAAATTTTCCTGCTACAGAAAAAGTGAAAGGAGTAGAATTTGCTGAGCAAGGTGAATACAACATTGATGGGGATTTAACTTTTACTGAAAATTCGAATGGTTCTTTAAGCTTAAATTGGTCTCGGGAACACTCAGGCAGTGGTAGTGTAGATAAAATAAAAGGAGGGTTTATTACTATTACACCAATAAAATTAGATTTTACTGATTATAATACATTGAACGCTATGAAAAATTCTTTTGCAGAAGAATTTTCTTCTATAGCTAACACTCCTATTGCTCTTGATTAGATATTTTCTACTATTTTATCACGAGCGATTACTTTTTCTTCACCCGTATCCATGTTTTTAATTTTTAAAGTTTTACCGCTTAGTTCTTCATCACCAAAGATTAATACAACTTTTGCATTTGCTTGATTTGCTTTTTTCATTCGGGTTTTTAGAGTTCCACTATATTCGTAAATCACATATAAACCATTTCTGCGTAATTCACTTGCAAGTGTTAGAGCATGTTCTTCAGCTTCTCCACCGATTGGAATTATATAAATAGGCCTCTCTTTTTTTTCAGCATAGTTGATTAATTCCATTATACGCTCAATCCCCCCTGCAAATCCTATTGCTGGAGTGTGTTTTCCACCTACTGAAGATACTAGATTATCGTATCTTCCACCGGCAAAAACTGCTCCTTGTGCACCTAAATCTTCTGTGACAAATTCAAATACTGTGTGACAATAATAGTCTAGACCTCGAACTAATTTGCTATTTACAGTGTAAGGTATGCCAAGAGCTTGCAGTCCATTTAACACCTGGTCAAAGAAATATGAAGATTCTTTTGTATAATAATCACTGATTTTTGGTGCGTCAGAGATTATTTCTTTATCTGTCTTATCCTTAGAGTCTAATATTCTGAGTGGGTTTTTAATCAATCTATTTTGACTATCTTCTGATAGGTCATTTTGAAACTTTTTTAAATACGATATCAAAGCTTCTCTATACTGAGTTATTGTTTCACTATCACCCAGAGAGTTGATTTCCAGCTTTACATTTTTATTGATGCCAAATTCAGTTAGTAAGTGCTGAGCGAGTGATATCAATTCAATATCAGCTTTTGGATCTTCTATGCCAAAAAACTCAAAATTTATCTGATGAAATTGCCTTTGTCTTCCCTTTTGCGGTCTTTCATAGCGAAATGCAGGCCCTATTGAAAATAATTTTATCGGCGTTTGCAGTTTTTTTTCAATGAGTAACCTAACAATAGCTGCAGTGAACTCAGGACGCAGAGTTATGCTCTTTCCCCCTTTATCAATAAAAGTATACATCTCTTTAGTGATAATATCTGAGCTATCACCTAAAGTCTTTGTAAAGACTTCTGTGTATTCAAATATCGGAGTTTGAACAGGTAAAAAGCCGTATAAACTTGAGATTCTGCTTGCTGTTTGCTCTATGTGTTTAAACTTGTACCATTCATCAAACAGGAGATCTTTTGTTCCTCTAACTGTTTGATTAGTCATAGCATAGTCTCTATACCTGAAACTTCTGGTATGTGATAGCTTAGCATATTCTGCACTCCTTGTTTTAAGGTAATTGCAGCACTTGGGCACCCAGAGCAAGCTCCTTGCAGTTCAACGTAAACTATTCCGTCTTTATAGCCACGGAACTTGATATCACCACCATCTTGAGCAACTGCAGGTTTAATATAACTTTCCATCAATTCTTTTATTCTATTTACAATTTCTATATCATTTTCATTAAAGAATTCTTCCTCTAGCATTTTATTATCACTTACTCCTTCTTTATCAAATGCTTTTCCACCAGAAGTAAAGTGATCCATAATTGTAGTTAAAATTTCCACCTTTACTATATCCCAATTCATTCTATCTGATTTTGTTACCGAAATAAAATCATGACCAAAAAATACTCTTACAACATGTTCTATTTGAAAAAGATTTACTGCTAGTTTGGAGTTCTTTATTTCATCTGCATTTGAAAAATCAGCTGTTTCTCCTTCGCTCAGAATTTCAAAACCAGGAAGAAATTTCAGCGTGTTTGGGTTTGGTGTTTCTTCAATCTGGATAAACATGTTATTTACCATGACAATTATAATTGTTACTATTTAATCATAAAATGATAAAAAAATATACATGTCATTCATCTTCTTCCTTTTTTTGATATTCACAATAATCACGTTTGTTTTACCTAGCGTTGTTGTATTTTTTCTCTTTTTGGCAAAGAGAAATAACATAAGTTTTATGATGAACTCTATATTAAGTAAGTTTTTGAACGAATTTAACAGCAGTAAAAGTTACACCAAAAATTACACTGGTGATAATATGTCCAAAGATGAAGCATTAAAAATACTGGGGCTGAATTCCGAGGCAAGCCAAAATGAAATCAATAAGGCATACCAAAATTTAATGAAACTGGTCCATCCAGACAAGGGAGGCTCGGAATATTTTGCACAAAAGTTAAACGCAGCACGTGATAGATTGCTAAAGACCTAATTTTTAACTATTGTTTTCTCTGTAAATTTTACTTGTAAATACTAAATCATGTGATACAAAGCCAAGGGCGTTGTCTTATAGGAGGTATTTGATGCGAAAATACAGAATAGAAGAGTTAAGGAATAAATTGTTTATTGCTATAAACAAACTTGATTTTGAGAAAGTTAAAAGATGTGTTAGAAAGGCAAAGATTAAAGGTGTACAAAACGATATTATTAATGGTAAGCAATATGGCATGGCACCTATACATTTTGCTACTTACAGAGCTAACTCAAAGATATTGCAGTTTTTGATTAACAATGGTGCTCGTGTTAATGCTGTGAGTGATGCGTGCATTGTTCCTTCCGTATCCATTATTGTAACATATGATATGGAGAAAGTTGTATTTGATTGTATTCACGGCAACACTAGCTTTCAAGGAATGCAAAATTTTACAGCTTTACACTTAGCACTTTATCATTGTCGATTAGATATAGCAAAAGTTCTGCTTGATCATAATATTGATGTTAATATTAGAAGTACAAATGGCAAAATAGCATTTGAGGTTATTCCAGGTTATGAAAGTCTTTGCAGTGATGGCTGTGACATAAAAAAAATATTCTTAGCTGTGTTAAGATTTCATAAAAATAATTGTACAGAACTATTACTTTCTGCTAGAATAAATACTAAGTTAGAATTAGAAGCTGGTGATACTCCAGATGCAGCAAGTAGTACAGCGAACCCTTTCTCAGCCTCCACCAGGGCAAATACTAAGATAGGATTGGAAGCTGGTGATACTCCAGATCCTGCACCAAGCAGTGCAGTAAAACCTTTTTCTTTTATTAATAGTATATTTAGTTGGGTAACCACTGCCACACTCAATGGCTTATTCAGCAGTGCTCCTACTTTACTTCCTGCACAGCAATCTGTTGATCACTTGGCTGGTAGCCCAATTGGTTCTTCACAAGTTGATTTTAATGCAACAGCTCTACTAGTTGATGTAGTGGTCAAAAAGTTCACAGGGAAAAAGTATTCAAGGCTACTGGACAATCCACCTCTGACAAGACTTTCTATTATAGAAAAAAAACTCGAGACGGCAATTAGTAGTTGTGAAAAACTTTATCAATGTCCTGAAAGTTCATTAAGCAATTTAACGATATCTAAAGGTATGCATCAAAAGTCCCTCTAAATCAGTTAAAATAAGCACTAGAATTCGAGTGCTTATTTACAAAACTTATCCCTTATTTCCTTTTCTAAAGCATATTGCTTCTTATTAAGAGCAAAAAAAATTTGAATAAGGAAGCTCAGCATGTCTTGTACGAAAGTTAAAGTGATAGATTGCTGAAGACCTAATTTTTAACTATTGAAATTTTTTCTCTGTAAATTTCACTTGCACATACTAAATTGTGTGATATAGAGCCGGGAACGTTGTCTTTTAGGAGGTATTTGATGGAAAGACAAGAAATAATTGAGAGCCTGAGAAAAAAATTATTTTCTGCTATAAACAGAGATGATTTTGAGAAAGTTAAAGAATATATTGAAGAGGCAGAACATAGACACATAAAAAATGAGATTTTGAATAATGAAAAATATAGTATGAAGCCTATGCATTCTGCTACTTACATAGGTAACTTAAAGGTATTGCAGTTTTTGTGTGACAGTGGTGCTGATGTTAATACTACTATTAGCAGTCGATATTTGAGTACTCCCTTACACATTGCTGCTATTAATGGCAAACTAGAAATAGCACAGTTTTTACTTGATCGTGATGCTAACATCAATGCTACAAATTATAAAGGCTTTACACCTTTGTACTTAGCATTTAACCATTGTCATTTAGATATGGTAAAACTCCTACTCTGTAGAGGTGCTGATGCTAGTATTCAAAGTCAGTACGGCAAAACAGCATTAGATGTTGTTGGAGGTTATAGAAAAGATAGATGTAATAGCAATAGTAAAATTCAAGAGATAGAATCTGTATTGAGCAGTGCTACTGAAGATGATTGTGAAGCAAAATTAACTTCTATAAAAGCAGGTGTTAAGGTAGGGTTAGACGCTAATGACGCCACAGATTCTGTAAGTAGTGCAGCGAATCTTTCATTATTCCCTACCAAAGCAATCAAGATAGAATTGGAAGTTAGTAATACCACAGACTTGGCAAGTAGAACAGTGAATTCTTCCTTCACTCTTATCAGAGAAAATTTTGAAGAAGTTAGCAGCACTGCAAGCAATGCAGTAAAACCTTCTTCTTTTATTAATAGTATATTTAGTTGGATAACTACCACCATCAGTGGCTTATTCAGCAGCGCTCCTGCTTTACCTACTGTACAGCAATCTGTTGCACATTTAACTGGAAGTCCTATTGGTTCTTCACAAATTGATTGTAATGGAACAGTTCTGCTAACTGCTTTAGCAATAAGTAAGTTGTAATAGTTTAGACTTGATCTGACAAGCAAACAAAGTAAGA